>JBJTHX010000362.1:0-6292 GCA_046094745.1 Planctomycetia bacterium | reverse complement strand
GCTCGAGATCGGCGAGCCGCGCGGCCACCGCCTCGGGGCCGGTGAGGTGCAGCCGCGTGACGAGGATCGCGGCGTGCACGGCGAGCGGGCGATCCGCTTCGCCCAGGCCTGCAGCCAGGCGTGGGGCCTCGCCGAGAGCGGCTGTGCGATCGAGGTGCTGACGGCCCCGCGAAGCCACGTCGGCCTCGGCAGCGGCACGCAACTGGCCCTCGCCGTGGCCGCCGGGATGCGGCACCTCTTCCGGCCACCGGCCGGCGAGGAGCCGACGGGTGCGACGCATCCGGCCGAGCGTCCGCCGCAGCCCGGCGACGACGAGTGGCTCTTCGAGACGGCAGACGTGCTGGAACTGGCCCGCCTGGTCGGCCGCGGCCGGCGGTCGTGCGTGGGCGTCTACGGCTTCAGCCGCGGCGGGCTGATCGTCGAGGCCGGCCGGCTGCTCGGCGGCCCGCACGCCGACGACGACGCCCGGCGGGACTTCTCGCCGATGGTCGCGCGGGTGCGGCTGCCCTCGACCTGGCGGTGCGTGCTCGTCGTGGGGCGGGACGACATAGGCCTGCACGGCGACGCCGAGAAGGCGGCCTTCGCCCGGCTGCCGCCGGTGGCGGCGGACGTGACGGCGGAACTGGCGCGGATCGCGCTGTTGGAACTGCTGCCCGCCGCGGTCGAGGCGAAGTTCGACGCCTTTGCGCAGGCCGTGCGACGCTACGGCCAGCTCGCCGGCCGGCCGTTCGACCCGGAGTCCCGCGGACTCGCCCATGCCACCGCGACGGCCCAACTGCTCGAACTGCTCGCCGAACTCGGCTTTCCGGGCTCCGCGCAGAGCAGCTGGGGGCCGGCGGTGATGGCCTGCTGCGAGTCGCTGCAGACGGCGGGGCAACTGGTGGACGCGCTCGAGGGGCTCGGCCTCGGCAAACACCACGACATCGCGATCGCCCGCTTCGACGCCCAGGGCGCGTCGCTGCGGGTGCTGGAGTGAGCCGTCAGGCGGACGGCCGCACGTCGAGGCCGTAGGCCGCGAGCACCTGCCGCAGCCGGGCGGCCAGCGGGGCCTCCAGGTTCACCAGCGGCAGCCGCACCTCGCCGGTGTCGCGGCCGAGCATCGCCATCGCGGCCTTGATCGGGATCGGGTTGCTGGCCAGGCCGAGCAGGTCGCGGCCGAGGCCGAAGAGCTTGTGGTGCAGGGCCCGGGCCCGGCCGAGGTCGCCGGAGTCGAAGGCGTCGCAGAGGGCCTTCATCTCGGCCGGCACGATGTTGCCGACCACGGAGATCACGCCCCGACCGCCGATCGCCAGCAGCGGCAGCGTCATGCTGTCGTCGCCGGAGAGCACCGTCAGGTCGGTGGCGGCGAGCACCTGCGAGGCCTGGTCCATCGATCCGGTCGCCTCCTTGACCATGGCGATGCCGGGCAGTTCGGCGAGCCGGAGGATCGTCTCGGGCTCGATGTTGCGGCCGGTGCGGGCCGGGATGTTGTAGACGCAGATCGGGATCTCGACCGCCTCGGCGAGGGCCTTGAAGTGCTCGAAGATGCCCTGCTGCGTGGGCCGGTTGTAGTAGGGGCCCACGACGAGGGCCGCGTCGGCCCCCGCTCGCGCGGCGTACTTCGTCAGCCGCACCGCCTCGGCCGTCGAGTTGCTGCCCGTGCCCGGCATGACGAGCAACCGGCCCGCCGCCGCCTCGATGCTCTCGGCGATCACCCGCTCGTGCTCCTCGTGTGTGAGCGTCGGTGATTCACCCGTGGTGCCGACGGGGCAGATGCAGGTCGTGCCGGCGCGGGCCTGGAACTCGATCTGCTCCCGCAGGCGACCGGTGTCGACGGCGCCGTCGCGAAACGGCGTGACGATGGCGACGGACAGGCCGGCGAACTTCTCGGCGCGGGTGGGCATGCGGCGGGTTCCCTCGTATGCTGCGGCGGGCTCGGGTGCGAAAATGACGTTCTATGATTTTCATCCGCGGCCGGCAAAGGGTGGCGGTCGCGGCGGCAGGCCGCGGGCCGGCGCGGTCGCGGCCGCGGGGCGGATCGTCGCCGCGGGCGGTCGGCGGGCGCCGATCGGCGTGGTGCTCGGCACGGGCCTGGGCGGCCTCGCGGAGCGGCTCGGCGACGCCTGGGCCATGCCGAGCGAGCAGACCGGCTGGCTCGCGCGGTCGACGGCGACGGGCCACGCCGGCCGGATCTTCTGCGGCCGGCTCTACGGCGCGGCCGTCGTGATGCTCCAGGGCCGCGTCCACGGCTACGAGGGCTTTCCCGCCGAGGCGCTCGGGCGGGGCGTGGAACTGCTGGCGGCGCTCGGCGTCCGCACGCTCCTGCTCACCAACGCCTCCGGCGGCCTGCGGCCCGACATGCGCAGCGGCGAACTCGTGATCGTCACCGACCACCTTGACCTCGTCCGCCGCCCCTGGGACGCGGCCCTCGAGCCCGCCGCCGACGTCGTGCCCGCCGCGGCCGACTACGATCCGACGCTTGCGGAACTGGCCGTCGCGGCCACACGCCGGGTGGACGCGATCGCTCGCCGGGGCGTCTACGCCTTCCTGGCCGGCCCGAGTTACGAGACGCGGGCCGAGTATCGGATGCTGCGCCGCTATGGCGCCGACGTCGTGGGGATGTCGACGGTGCCGGAGGTCGTGGCCGCGCGACGAATGGGGCTCGAGGTGGCGGCCTGCTCGGTCGTGACGAACGTCGCGAGGCCCGACGCGCCGTGCCACACCGACGCGGAGGACGTGTGCAAGATGGCGGCCGACGCGGCGGAGGGCGTGTGGGCGATCGTGGAGTCGCTCGCCCGCCGCGCCACGGGCCTGCCGTCGTGCGGCGCCTGCTAGGCCGGGGTGATGAGGGCTAGGGAACGGCGAAGTCGTCGGTGCTGCCGTCGGTGTTGGGGAGGAACTGCAGGGCCTCGGGGGCGGGGATCTCGACGAGCGGATTGGCCTGGAGGGCGGCGAGGGCGGCCGGGAGCACCTGTCGCAGGTTCGGCAGGGCGATCCGCTGCTTCGTCGCGGCGAGGGCCCGGGCGGTGTCGGCCGAGTCGAGCCGCTCGACGGCCGCCAGGTCGAACTCCTCACCGTTCTGCTTGCCTCGGCGCACGAGCGCCTGGGCCAGTCGCGGCGTCAGGCCGGTGAGAAGGCCGACGTCGACCTGGACGCCGGATGGCGCGCCGGCATCGGCCGATCGACCGGCGAGCAGCGGCTCGGCGACCTCCGGGGGCAGCGTTGTCAGGCCGCCGAGCGCGAGGGAACCTGCATACTCACCGAGCAGGCGGGCCGTCGCGGCGTCGAGCGTGCGGACGCCGGCGAACGAGAGACTCTCCGGGCCGCGGCCGAGCGCGGCCACCGTGTCGGCAGCGAGGCTCTCCAGGGCGTCGAGTTGCAGGCCGCCGGTATGGCGGGCCAGACCGCGGGCGACCGCGGGCGAGAGCTCCTTCAGGCCGAGCATCAGGTGGTTGCCGTGGGCCGCCACGATCGTCGCCACCTCGCCGTCGATCGTCTCGAGGCCGAACAGTGCAAGCCCGCCGCGGTGACCGGCCAAGGCGCGGGCGACCTCGGGGGAGAGGGTCTTCAGACCCCCGAGGGACAGCGGGTCGTCGTTGTCCTGGGCCAGGGCGGCGGCGAGGGCGGGAGAGACGTCCGTGAGCCGGTCGAGGCAGAGCGGGCAATTCTTTCGCCCCGCCAAGGCCTCGGCGGCCGCGACCGACAGCGTCGTGAGCTGATCGACCTGGAACGTGATGCGACGGTTGCCCGCCAACACATCCACCACGTCGTTCGGCAGCGCCGCGGGGCACACGACTTCGACTGGGGAGCCTCTCACGCTCACGGCGAGCGCCCGCGCCGTTGGCAGGTCGAGGACGGGAATCCGCAGCAGCGTCGGCGCCCGCCGGCTGCCGAGCGCCTCGGCGGCCGCGACCGAGAGCGGCTCCCGGCTGCCGAGTTCGAGGTGCGACCGGTGGCCGGCGAGGCCGCGGATCGTGGCGGGTTCGAGCCGCCGCAGGCCGGGCAGGAGCAATTGCTGCTCGTGTGCGGCGAGGACGGCGGCCGTCGCCGCCTCCAGGGATTCGAGACCCGCGAGCCGCAACTCGCACGGGATGCCGACGAGCGGCTTGGCGGCGGCGGGCGACAGACTCCGCAGGCCACCGAGATACGGCACGACGCCGGGTTGGCGGCGGAGGGCGACGGCCGCCTCCGGGGTGATAGCCGCCAGACCGTTGAGCTGGACGTGCAGGTCGGGATTGCCGCCGCCGAGGGCGGTCGCGACGTCGACGGGCAGGTGCTCGAGCCCTGCCAGTTCCACGAAGGTGGCCCCGGCGGCCAACACCCGCGCGGCGGCCGGCCGGAGCGTGCAGACGTCGGGCAGCGCCAGGCCGCCGGCGGCCTTGGCGACGACCTCCAGCAACACGGGCGACGGATCATCGACGCCCAGGAGCGTCAGGTGACTGCCCTGCGTGAGCGGTTCGAGCGCTTCCGGAGGCGTGTCCGGCGACAGGCGGATTCGCAGGTCGCCCGGCACGGCGAGGGGGTCGCCGGCGACGACCGCCCGCGCCTCTTCGACCGTGAGGTCGGCGGCCCGGCCGAGCGGCATCGTCCACGCGAGCGCCAGAAGCACGGTCAGTGGTCGCATGGCACGAAGCCTCACGCCACTTCGAAGGTCGCGAGGTCGACGTCGAAGACGCGGACCTGGGCCCAGTTCGTCGCGTTGGCGGCGATGAAGGCCTCGTGCCGCGGGGCCGCCTGGTAGGCGTCGTGGGCGGCGTGCGAGTCGAACACGATCTCGAGCGCCACGTCGAAGCCGCGGTCGTTCACCTGGCGGTCGGAGGCGGCGCAGGTGCCGACGGCGAAGGAGAGCGTGCCCGGGTGGCCGGTGAGGTGTTCGCGGCAGGAGGCAACAAGCCGCTCGACGGCTCCGGGCGAGCGATCCTTCAGCGAGAAGTAGACGGCGTGGGAGAGCATCGTCGCGTCTCCGGGGCGGTCAGCCGGGCTGCGAGTCGCGGGCGGCCTGGGCCGGGGCGTCGCCGGCACCCGAGTCGCCGCCGCGCCGCGGCACGGATGGGCCGATGATCTCCACGACCTCCGTGTCGTCGAGCATCTCCCGCTTCTCCAGTTCGCCGGCCAGGCGGTCGAGCTTGTCGCGGTTGTCGGACAGCAGCTTCGTGGCCCGCTCCGCGGCCTGGCCCAGCAGCCGCGACACCTCCTCGTCGATCACCCGCGCCATCGCTTCGCTGAACTCCCGCTGCTCGTAGACGTCGCGGCCGAGGAAGGGGTGCTCGTTGGAGGTGGCGCAGGCCACCGGCCCGACCCGCTCGCTCATGCCCCAGTGGGCCACCATCCGCCGGGCGATCCGCGTGGCCTGCATGAGGTCGTTCTCGGCGCCGGCGGAATACTCGCCGAACACGAGTTTCTCCGCGGCCCGGCCGGCGAGGATGAAGACCAGGCGGTTGTGGAGGTCGGACTCGCCGATGTTCATCCGATCCTCCTCGGGCACGAGCTGCGTCACGCCGAGGGCCCGGCCGCGGGGGATGATCGTCACCTTGTGGAGCTTGTCGACGCCCGGCAGCAGCCAGGCGCCGAGCGCATGGCCCGCCTCGTGGTAGGCCGTCATCTTCTTCTCACGGCCGGCGAGCACCTCCTCGCGCTTGGGGCCCATCAGCACCTTGTCGCGGGCGTAGTCGAAGTCGGCGGAATCGACGGCGGCCTTGTCGTGCCGGGTGGCCCACAGGGCGGCCTCGTTGACGAGGTTGCGGATGTCGGCGCCGGTGAGGCCGACCGTCGCGCCGGCGAGCCGATCGAGGTCGACGTCGGCGGCCAGCGGCACGTTCCGCGTGTGGACCTTGAACAGGGCCAGGCGGGCCTTCTGGTTGGGGCGGTCCACCGTCACGTGCCGGTCGAAGCGGCCGGGGCGCAACAGGGCCGGATCGAGCACGTCGGGCCGGTTGGTGGCGGCGAGGATGATCACACTCTCCGACGGGCTGAAACCGTCCATCTCCGAGAGGATCTGGTTGAGCGTCTGCTCCCGCTCGTCGTGGCCGCCGCCGAGGCCCGCGCCGCGGACCCGCCCCACGGCGTCGATCTCGTCGATGAACAGGATCGCGGGGGAGTTGTCCTTGGCCGTCTTGAACAGGTCGCGGACCCGCGAGGCCCCGACGCCGACGAACATCTGGATGAACTCGCGGCCCGAGATCGAGAAGAAGGGGACGCCCGCCTCGCCCGCCACGGCCCGGGCGAGGAGCGTCTTCCCGGTGCCCGGCGGGCCCATCAGCAGCACGCCCTTGGGCACCCGGCCGCCGAGCCGCTGGAACTTCTTCGGATCCTT
>JBJTHX010000361.1:0-11675 GCA_046094745.1 Planctomycetia bacterium | reverse complement strand
ACGGCCAGCGGCACCGGCTGGAACTCGACGCCGCCCGCGACGTGGCCCGCGGGCTCGGGATTCGCGACCACGTGGTCGTCACCGTCGACCTGTCGGCCTTCGGGGGCAGCGCCCTGACCGACGCCGCGATCCCGGTGCCGCACGGCCGCTCCGCCGCCGAGATCGCCCACGGCATACCGGCCACCTACGTGCCCGCCCGCAACACCGTCTTCCTGTCGCTCGCGCTGGCCATGGCCGAGGCCCGCGGCGCCGACGCGATCGTGCTCGGCATCAACGCCGTCGACTACAGCGGCTACCCGGACTGCCGGCCCGAGTACCTCGCCGCCTTCGCCCGCATGGCCGCGCTCGCCACGAAGGCGGGCGTCGAGGGGCGGCCCTGCGAGTTCCTCGCGCCGCTCGTCGACCTCTCCAAGGAGGCGATCATCCGGCTCGGTCTGTCGCTCGGCCTCGACTACGGCCTGGCGACGAGCTGCTACGACCCGCGGCCCGACGGCCGCCCCTGCGGCGACTGCGACTCCTGCCACATCCGCGCGGCGGGCTTCGCCGCGGCCGGCGCGGTCGATCCGCGGTGCGACGCCGCTCGGCGGGGCTAGGATGCGACGTTCGCGTCTCGCCGGCCCGGGGACGGCATGAGTTGCGTCGCTGGCGAAGGTCCGCCACGCTCCGCATCCTCACGCCGATCCCCGTGCCTCCCCGGCTCGGATGGCAGCGGGGAAGCCCGGGGAACGGCCGGAGGCGGTCTCGGTTCCGAACAAGAATCGTCATCATCATCATGCTGATCGCCGAAATCTACGCGTCGCTGCAGGGAGAGGGGCTGCTCGCCGGCACGCCGAGCACGTTCGTGCGCACGAGCGGCTGCAACCTGCGGTGCGTGTGGTGCGACACGCCGTTCACGTCGTGGCGGCCCGAGGGCCGCGGCATGACGGTGGCCGAGGTCGTCGCGGCCGTCGCCGCCCTCGCCCCGCGGCACGTCGTCGTGACGGGCGGCGAGCCGCTCCTGTTCGCGGAGGTCGTGCCGCTGTGCGTTGAACTGCGGCGGCTCGGATTCCACGTCACGATCGAGACGGCCGGCAGCCTGCTACCGCAGGGCGGCGCGCCCGCCTGCGACCTGATGTCGATCAGCCCCAAGCTCGCCTCTTCGGCGCCGCCGGCCGACACGCCCGGCGGCTGGGCCGGGCGGCACGCGGCTGCCCGGCGGCGGGACGACGTGCTCCGCGCGCTCGCCGCCTCGGCTCCCTACCAGTTCAAGTTCGTCGTGGAGACGGCGGCCGACATCGAGGAGGCGGTCCGCTGGCTCGACGACCTCGGGCCCGGCATCGACCGCGACCGCGTGCTCCTCATGCCGCAGGCGCGGACGCCGGAGGAACTGGCGACGCGGTCGGCCTGGCTGGCGGGCGAGTGCGACCGGCTCGGCTTCCGCCTCGCCCAGCGGCACCACCTCCTCTGGTTCGGCGGCCGCCGCGGCACCTGACCGCGGCCCGGGCGACGGCGGTTCAGGCCGGCTTCGGCGCCGCGTGGCCCCGCGGCCCGAAGGCCAGCACCGTGGCGGCGCCCACGGCCACCACGAGCATGCCCGCGAGGAAGAATGGGCTGATCGCGGTCGTGGGCGTGCGAGTGAGGGCCAGCGTGACGAGCGTGTTGATCACCGGCGCGCATCCGAACACGACCGGCATCACCGTGAACGGCTTGCCGCCGAGGTTGAAGGCCAGGATCGTGCCGAGTGCGCCCAGCGCGCCGAGGGACCCGGCCGCCAGGCTCCAGAGGGCGCCGCCGAAGCCCCAGTTGCCCGCGTCGCCCATCGGCCCGAGCAGCGCCAGCGGCACGAGCACGGCGATCAGGAAGTAGGCGATGCCGATGCACAACAGCGGCCGCAGCCGGCTGCCCCCCATCGCGGCCTGGCCGCGGTGCAGCACGGGGCCGTACGCCCCCCAGCAGACGAGCGCCATGGCCGTGGCCAGGAGCACCTCGACGAGCCGCTCGGCCCGGCGCTCGACCGGCGGCGCCGGCCGGGCGTCCGCGGCCTCGGCGGCGGCCGCCGCTGGCGCGGCATGGACCGCGGCCTGCGGCTTGAACACGAGCACGGTGACCGCCCCGGTCACGACGAGCAGCAGGCCGGCCAGGAACGGGGCCTTGAGCTGGTCGAAGGCCCGGTTCATCACCGCCGTGAGCAGCGTGTTGACCACCGGCGCCCCGCCGAACACGAGGGGCATGACGTAGATCGGCTTGCCGCCGAAGCCGAGGGCGAGGATCACCCCCAGCGCGCCGAGCGCGCCGGCGGCGCCGGCCAACAGGCTCCAGATGATCCCCGTCGCGGTCCACGCTCCCCGCTCGCCACGTGCGACCAGGAGCCCCGCGGGAATCAGCACGGCGATGAGGAAGTAGGCGGCCCCCACGCAGACGAAGGGCCGCAGGCTCGATTGCATGGCGTCGCGGCCAAAGTGCAGCACCGGCCCGTAACCGCCCCAGCAGAGGGCGGTGAGGGCGATCGCGGCCAGCATTCCAAAGAACTGAAACATGGGCTCTCCTCGGAGGTCAGGCAATCATACGTCGGCCGCGGTCCAGGGCCTCCAGGGCCGCCAGGGCGACCTCGTCGACCGTGATCGTGCGCATGCAGTCGTGGTGGCCCAGCGGGCACTCCGCCGCCCGGCACGGCGAGCAGACCAGGGGCTTGCGGACCTCGATGCACCGCTCCTCGTCGGATCGGCCGAGGACCGGGTCGGTGGGGCCGAGGAGGGCGACCGTCGGGACGCCGAAGGCCGCGGCGATGTGCCGCGGGCCGCTGTCGGACGAGATCGCCAGCGCGGCCCGCCGGTAGATCGCCTTCGACAGCCCGAGCGGGAGGTCCGGCGTGTCGCCGAGGCCGGCCACCCCCGGATCCGCGGCCCGGGCGACGATCGCGCGGGCCGGCTCACGGTCGCCGGGACCGCAATGAACGAGCAGGCACGCCCCGGGGATCCGCCCCACGAGCGACCGCGCGAGCGCGGCGTGGTTGTCGACGCCCCAGGCCCGCGCGGAGCCGTTGGAACTGTTGTCGTTGAGCACGACGAGCGGGTCGCGGCCTCCGGGATCGCGGCCCGGAAAGGCCGCGGCGAGCGCCTCGTCGGCCCGGCGGTCGTCCGCCGGCGTCGTCGCCAGTTCGAGCAGCGGTGACTGCGGAGGCAGGCCGATCGCCGCACCGATCCGCAGATACGCCAGCGGCGGCGGCAGGTGCCGCGGCCGGCCGTGCTCGCGGGGCAGCGTGAGCGGATCGGTGAGCAGCAGCCGGCGCCAGTTGCCCGCGAACCCAACCCGCCGCCGGGCGCCCGACCGAACGGCGAGCGCCGCGGCCGAGAGCGATCCGGGCAGGACGAGCGCGACGTCGGGCTCCCGCGCCCGCACCGCGCGGGCCACGGCCCGGAACCCGATTTCGTCGCGCCCCTTGTGGCGGTCGTAGGAGATCGACTCGTCGAGCCACGGGGTGCCCGCGAGCAGGTCGGCGAGGATCGGCCGCATCACGCCGGTGATCCGCGCGGCCGGGCCGAAGTGCGCCCGCAGGCCGCGGAGCAGGGGCGTGGCCATGCAGGCATCGCCTACCCAGCGGGGGAGGATCACCACGATCTTCATGGCTCGACGGTACCGCGGGCGATAGCCCGCGGGCAAAGCCAGATTCCCGGCGACGGCTTGCCGGCCTGTAGAACACCGAGCGATACTGCCGAGGCACGTCGCAGGCGGCTCCGTGTCGGCCGGTTCCTCCACCGGTCGCCCCCCTCGTTCCGGAGCCCCGCCATGTCGACGCCTGCCTCTGCCTGTCCCGATTCCGTCCTCATCCAGTCGTCGGCCCCGCACGGGTTCCTGATCGACATGGATGGGGTCATCTACCGCGGCAGCGAACTGATTCCGGGGGCTGATCGGTTCGTCGGCGCGCTGCTCGACCTGGGCCTGCCGTTCTTGTTCCTCACCAACAACAGCCAGCGGACCCGCCGCGACGTCGTCACGAAACTCGCCCGGCTGGGCATCCCCGTCGAGGAACCGCACATCTTCACCTGCGCCATGGCCACGGCCAGGTTCCTCGCCGCCCAGAAGCCCGGCGGCACGGCCTACGTGATCGGCGAGGGAGGGCTGCTGCACGCCCTGCATCACAACGGCTACTCGATCGTCGATCACGACCCCGACTACGTGGTCGTCGGCGAAGGCCGGGCCGTGACCTACGAGATGGTGGAGATGGCCATCCGCATGGTGATCAAGGGTGCCCGTCTGATCGCCACCAACCTCGACCCCAACTGCCCCACGAACGCCGGCCTGCGGCCCGGGTGCGGCGCGATCGTGGCGATGATCGAGACGGCGACCGGCCGCCGCGCGTTCAGCGTGGGCAAGCCGAGCGCCGTGATGATGCGGGCCGCCCGCAAGGAACTCGGCCTCGACGCCTGCCGGACCACGATGATCGGCGACACGATGGACACCGACATCCTCGGCGGGGTGCAGCTCGGCTACCGCACGCTCCTCGTGCTCTCCGGCGGCACGCGCCGCGCGGACCTCGACGCCTTCGCCTACCGGCCGGACATGATCGTCGACTCGATCGCCGATCTGTCCGCCGCCGGACTCGCCGGGCTCACCGCGGGCGAGGCGGCCTGACGCGTCCGCCGCGGCGGGACTCTTTTCCCCGTCGTGCGGCTCGACGATACTCGGAGGCGAGTTCCTGCACGCCACCGGGGCCGTCGCCATGCACCGCTGTACCCGCCTCTTCGCCAGCATCGCCCTCGTCGCCGCCGCGACCGCCTCCCGGGCCGACGAGCCGCCCGCCGCGGCCGGCGACGCCGCGCTCCGCGAGCGGATCCAGCGGGCGGTGAACCGGGTCTATCCGACGCTCGTCCGCATCGACGTGGTCACCGAGTCGGGGGGGTCGGGCCGGATGCAGAAGTCGCGTGGCACGGGCTCCGGCGCGATCATCAGCGCCGACGGCGTCATCATCACCAACCACCACGTCGCCGGTCGCGGCAGCCGGATCACGGTCCGCATGACCAATCGCGAGGAGCTGCCGGCGGCGCTCGTCGGCACCGATGCCCTCTCGGACCTCACGATCCTCAAGATCGACCCCGCGGCCCGCCGCCGTCCGGCGGACCCACTGCCGTTCGCGACCTTCGGCGACTCCGACAAACTCCAGATCGGCGACGTCGTCCTCGCCATGGGCAGCCCCGCCGGGCTGTCGCAGTCGGTGACGCAGGGGATCGTCTCGAACCTGGCGCTGATTCCCCCCGGGGGCGCGCTGCGGATCGAGGGGGAGAGCGTCGGCGAGCTGATCCGCTGGATCGGCCACGACGCCGTGATCTTTCCGGGCAACTCGGGCGGGCCGCTCGTCAACCTCGACGGCGAGATCGTGGGCGTCAACGAGATCGGCGTCGGCAGCCTGGGGGGCGCCATCCCGGCGAACATCGCCCGGGCCGTCGCCGAGGAGATCATCGCGAAGGGCAGTGTGTCCCGCAGTTGGGCGGGGATGGGGCCGCAGCCCCTGCTCAAGTCGGCCGCCGCCGACGCCGGCGTGATGGTCGGCTCCGTGCTGCCGGGAGGTCCGGCCGACAAGGCCGGCCTGCAACCGGGCGACCTGATCACCGCGTTCAACGGCACGCCCATTCCACCCGCCCGCACGGCGGAGGACCTGCCCGCCTTCAACCGGCTCGTGTTCGGCGTGCCCGTCGGGGCGGAGGTGGTCGTGAAGGGCAGCCGCACCGGCACGCCGCTGGAGTGGAAGGTCACGACGGCGGTGCGCGAGCCCTCGCTGCCCAAGGAAGTGGAGGTCCAGCCGCTGGGCCTCACCGCCCGCGACCTCACGAAGGTGGCGGCCCTGGAGCGGAAGCGGCCGAACACCGACGGCGCGATCGTGGTCGGGGTCCGCAACGGCGGCGGGGCCGCGGAGGCGAAGCCCGCCCTGCATGAGGGCGACATCATCCTGCGGCTCGGCGGCGAGCCGGTCGCCCGCACCGCCGATCTCCAGCGGCTCGTCGCCGCGATCAGCGCGAAGACCGCGGAGCCGGTGCCCACGCTCGTCACCTTCGTCCGCGACGCCGAGGAACTCGTGACGGTGGCGAAGGTCGGCCCGCCCTCGGAAAGCGACCGCGTGGGCAAGCCGGTCCGCCCCTGGCTGGGCGCGCGGACGCAGGTCCTGACCCGCGAGATCGCGGATGCCCTGGGGCTCGCGGGCCGCAAGGGCGTCCGCGTCACGCACGTCGTTCCCGAGTCGCCGGCGGCGCAGGCCGGGCTGCAGGTCGGCGACCTGCTGCTGAAGCTCGACGGCCGCGTGATCCCGGCCGGCAGCCCGACCGACACCGACGTGTTCGAGAACCTGATCCGCGGCTACGCCGCCGGCACCGAGATCGCCTTCGACGCGGTCCGCGGCGGCGAGCCGCGCACGCTGAAGGCGACCCTGGCCGAGACGCCCGCCGCCACGGGCGACCTCGACACCTTCAAGGACGAGACGTTCGAGTTCACGATCCGGGAACTGCCGCTGGCGGAGCGGATCGCCGAGCAGATGCCGGTGGACGCCCCGGGCGTGCGGGTCAGCGCGGTGCAGCCCAACGGCTGGGCCGCCCTGGCCGGGATCGGCCCCGGCGACGTCGTGGTGTCGATCGACGGGCAGGTCGTGCGGACGGTGGCCGACGCGGAGCGGCTGCTCAAGGCCTGCCGGGAGACGAAGCCCAAGCAGGTGGTGTTCTTCGTCCGCCGCGGCGTAAGCACGGGATTCGCGGAAGTCGAGCCGCGCTGGTAGACAACCGTTCCCAGGGCCGCCCGTTCCGCGGCCCGCTCCCGCCCCGAGGATGCCTGCCCGGCAGGCCTGCCATGAACCGCTCCCCGCGTTTCCCCGTCGCACTCGCCGTCGCCCTGGCCGCCATCGGCATGGCCGGCCCGCTTGGCCGCAGCCGGGCCGAGGAGCCGGTGCCCGCCCGCGCCCGCAAGGTCTTCGAGCAGAACCGGGAGTCGATCGTGAAGGTGACGGCCGTGGCCCAGATCCGGCTCAGCGCCGCCGCCCGGCCGGGCCTCAACCTCCCGGAGCGCGAGGACAAGGTCCGCACCGACGGCACGCTCGTCGACGACAAGGGGCTCGTGGTGCTCTCGCTGAGCGCGATCGACCCGTCGCGGCTCATCGACGGCCGCGAGGCCAATTCGCCGATGGGGCCGATCAAGGTGGACGCCTCGGCCACGCTCAAGGAGCTGGAGATCATCCTGGGCGACGGCACCGAGATCCCGGCGTCGCTCGTGTTCAAGGACGACGACCTCGACCTCGCCTTCGTGCGGCCGAAGGCCGACGCCGCCGAGGCCCGCGGGGTCGCCTTCGACCCGGTCGACCTCGCCGACACGGGCGCCGTGCAGGTGGCCGACTACACGGTGTCGGTGATCCGCCTCGAGGATCTCTTCAACAACGACCCGGCCCTCATGCCGGGCCAGATCTCGGCCGTGCTCGAGCGGCCGCGGCCGTTCTTCCTGGCGACCAACGTGGCCCGCGGCTGCCCGATGTTCACGCTCGACGGCAAACTGCTCGGCATCGGCATCATGCGGCACCGCAAGACGGAAGGCGGGACGGCCGCCGGCAACGCGCTCGTGCCCGCGGCCGAGGTGCGAAAGCTCGTCGGCCAGATTCCCGCGCAGGCCCCGGACGCGGCCGACGAGAAGCCGGCGGCGACCGCCGCGCCCTGACGCGGCGGCTGCGGCCGGTCACCGGGCCGACTGCTTCCGCAGCCGGTACGCGAGCGGTGGCATGCCCGCATGCCGCTTGAAGGCCCGTGTGAAATGGCTCTGGTCGTAGAACCCGCAGTCGCGGGCCACTCGTCCGATCGCGTCCGTCGTGGCCTCGAGCCGGCGGCGGGCCATGAGGAGCCGCGTCTGGAGCAGATAGTCCCCGGGCGTGATGCCGAACAGCCGGCGAAACTCCCGCTGTAGTTGGCTCGCGGAGAGATCGGCCAGCCGCGCGAGCTGCCCGACGGTGATTCGGCGGCCGTAGTTGGCGACGACGTGTTCCAAGACGGGCGTGAGCCGCCGATACTCGTCCGGCGCCTGGCCGGCCTGATCGAAGGGACGCAGGATGCCGGCGAGGCCATCGACGGCCCCGCGCGGGTCGAACAGCGGAACCTTGGTGCACAGGTACCACCGAGGAACGCCCGCGTGGTCGCGGACCAGCCAGGCCTGGTCGCGGAGCGGCCGTCTCGTCTGCATGACCCGCCGGTCCTCGGCGACGTACTGGGCCGCGAGCGCGGCCGGATGGAAGTCGTCGTCGGCCTTGCCGGCGATCTCGGCCACGCTGCGGCAGCCGTGCATCTCCAGCCAGGCCCGGTTTCCGGTCACGAACCGGCTCCGCCTGTCCTTGACGAACAGGCAGGCCTCTGGGAACGCGTCAAACAGCGCCAGGAACTGCTCCGCCCGGGAGGGCACCGGAAGCGACCCGCGGGGTACGATCTTCATGCGTCTTTAATACAAATAGCCGGCCGCCCCGTCAAATGACCGCAGGGCCGGCAGCGGGCTATGATCTTGGAGGAGATCGTGCCTCGCTGTATCGATGCCCCGGTCCATCAAGCGGGGTAGGCGAGGGGGTCGGCGAACGCTCGAGGAGCCTATGGCCGCTTCGGCCATCAGCGACGAGACTTTTGCCGCCCCCGAGCCGGCGACACAGTGAGCCAGATGTGCTCGAGCAGGTGTCGGCCGCATCCCGGCCACGAGGGAGACGAACATGTTCGAGTTCCGCGCCCCGTCCGCCCGTGATCGTGCGGTCCTCTGCGGCGGCCCGTCCCGCCGGGATTTTCTCCAGGTCGGCGCCCTGGCCGCCGTCGGGCTCTCCCTGCCGCAGTACGTCCGCGCGGCCGCCGAGGGGAAGGTGCGGCCGGGACACGAGAAGCGGTCGTGCATCATGATCTTCAACCTCGGGGGGCCGAGCCAGCAGGACCTCTGGGACATGAAGCCCGACGCGCCGGCCGAGGTCCGCGGGCCCTTCAAGCCGATCCGCACGAAGAGCGACGCCTTCGAGATCTCGGAGTTGCTGCCGCGGCACGCTGCGATCGCCGACAAGTTCTCGCTCGTCCGCTCCTGCCACCACGACGGCGCGGCGGTCCACGACGCGGGCTGGCAGATCATGCAGACCGGCCGCCGCTTCACCGGCGGGATCCACACGCCGCACGCCGGCAGCGTGGCGACCCACCTGCTGGGCCGGCGGACCGACCTGCCGGCGTTCGTCGTCCTGCCCGAACTCATGGGCCGCGGCGGCGGCAACCTGCCCAATGGCCAGGCCGGCGGCTTCCTCGGCAAGGCCCACGACCCCTTCGCCCTGATGGCCGACCCGTCGCAGCCCGACTTCCGCGTGCCCGACCTGCTGCCGCCCGACCAGATCTCGGTCGCCCGCCTCGACCGGCGGCGGAAACTGCGGGCGATCGTGGAAGGGGCCGCGCAGCAGTTCGAGGCCAGCGAGGACGCCCGGCTCCTCGACGACAACTTCCACGCCGCCTACCGGCTGATGACGAGCCCGGAGGCCCGGGCCGCCTTCGACCTGGCCGCGGAGCCGCGGGCCGTCCGCGAGCGATACGGCATGCACCGCTTCGGCCAGTGCTGCCTCTTGGCGCGGCGGCTGGTCGAGAACGGCGTTCGGTTCGTGTCCATCAACACCTTCCTCACCGTGTTCGACGAGATCACCTGGGACATCCACGGCTCCAAGCCTTTCACGTCGATCGCGGGCATGTAGGAGATCGTCTGCCCGATGTACGACCAGGCATACTCGGCGCTCATCGAGGATCTCGACGCCCGCGGCCTGCTCCCGGACACGCTCGTGGCCGGGCTGGCGGAGTTCGGCCGCACGCCCAAGGTGAACCCCGCCGGCGGCCGCGACCACTGGCCGCAGTGCTTCAGCGTCACGTTCGCGGGCGGGGGCGTGAAGGGGGGCCGCGTGGTCGGCGCCAGCGACCCGTTCGGGGCGTTTCCCGCCGAGCGTCCGGTCCGGCCCGGCGACATCGTGGCCACCGTCTTCCACAGCCTCGGCCTCGACCACGAGGGCACGCTCCCCGGTCCCGCCGGCCGCCCGTTCGCCCTCACCGACTTCGGCACCGATCCGATCAAGGAACTGTTCGCATGAGGCGGCTCGCGACGCTCGTGCTCGCCCTGGGCTGTGCCGCGGCCCGGGCCGAGCCGCCGAGTTTCTCGCTCGACGTGATGCCGATCCTCTCCAAGGCCGGCTGCAACGGCGGCGGCTGCCACGGGGCGCTGGCGGGGAAGGGGGGCTTCCGGCTTTCGCTCTTCGGCTACGACCCGGCGGCCGACTACCTGGCGATCACCCGCGACGCCCGCGGCCGCCGCATCGACCTCGGCGACCCCGGCGCGAGCCTCCTGCTCACGAAGCCCACGACGGCGCTGGCCCACAAGGGCGGCAAGCGGCTCGATGTCGGGGGCGCGGAGTACCAGCTCGTCGCCGCCTGGATCGAGGCCGGATGCCCCGGCCCGCGGGACGGGGAGAAGCGGCTCGTGGGGATCGACGTCGACCCCGCGGAGGCCACCGCGGCCCCGGATGGCACGGTGACGGTGACGGTCACGGCCCGCTACGACGACGGCACGTCCCGCGACGTCACCCGCTGGTCGCGATTCACCTCCACCGACGAGACGGTGTGCACGGTGCCGCCGGCCGGGCCGGCCGGCGCCGTGAGCGTCGTCGGCCACGGGGAGGGGGCCGTCACGGCCTGGTTCTCCTCGCACATCGCGCTGGCGCGGATCCGGGTGCCGTTTCCGCACGACATTCCCGCGCCGACGTTCGCGGCCGCGGCCCGGGCCAACTTCATCGACGACCTCGTCCTCGAGCAGCTCCAGGCCCTGCGGCTGGCGCCGTCGCCGCGGTGCGACGAGGCGACGCTGCTGCGGCGGTCGTTCCTCGACACGATCGGCCGGCTGCCGAGCCCCGAGGAGGTGCAGGCGTTTCTCGCCGACACGGCGCCCCTGAAGCGGGAGCGGCTGGTGGACCTGCTCCTGGCGCGGCCGGAGTTCGTCGACCACTGGGCCTACAAGTGGTCGGACGTGCTGCTCGTGACCGGCGCCAAGCTGCGGCCCGCCGCCGTCGCCGCCTACTACCGCTGGATCCGCGACGAGGTGGCGCGGAACACGCCCTGGGACGAACTGGCTCGCCGGCTCGTCACCGCCCGCGGCTCGAGCGTGGAGCACGGGGCCACCAATTTCTTCGCCGTCCACCAGGACCCCGAGACGCTCGCGGAGAACGTCAGCCAGGCCTTCCTCGGGCTGTCGATCAACTGCGCGAAGTGCCACAACCATCCGCTGGAAAAGTGGACCAACGACCAGTACTACGCCTTCGCCAACCTGTTCGCCCGCGTGCGGGCGAAGGGCTGGGCCGGCGACGCCCGTTCGGGCGACGGGCTGCGGACGCTGTTCGTCGATTCCCGGGGCGACCTGCTCCAGCCGCGGACGGGGAAGCCGCAGCCGCCCGCGCCGCTCGACGGCGCACCGCTGCCGCTCGACTCGCCCGCGGACCGCCGCGAGCCGCTCGCCCGGTGGCTGACCGCGCCGGAGAACCCCGACTTCACGCGGGCCATCGTCAACCGCGTGTGGGCCAACTTCTTCGGCATCGGCCTGGTCGATCCGGTGGACGACCTGCGGGCCTCGAACCCCGCCGCCAACGAGCGGCTGCTGGCCGCCCTGAGCCGCTTCACCGTGGACGCCGGCTACGA
>JBJTHX010000360.1:0-3418 GCA_046094745.1 Planctomycetia bacterium | reverse complement strand
GCACGGGCGACCCGCTGAACGTTCCGCCGAGCCGCGCCTTCCACTTCTCCGCGCCGGTGGCGGCGTCGCGGCACAGGGCGATGCCGGCGTCGAGCACGCCGTAGAGGTGCCCCTTGTTGATGATCATCGACGGCACGTACTGGCGGTCGCCGTTCTCCCAGTCGATCGCGGCCGAGCCGTCGGCCCGGATCGCCGCCACGTGGTTCCGCGGATAGCCCCCGGAGCTGAACACCCGGGTGCCGTCCGTCACGGGTGTCGTGACGCACTCCGTGGTCGCGCCCTCCCGCTCCCAGAGCGCCGCGCCCGTGGCCGGGTCGTGGGCGATCACCTTGTCGCAGCCCGTGAGGATCAACTGGTCGCGGTCGAAGAGACGGAACACGATCGGAGACGAGTAGTTCGGCGCCGGCGGCCGGGCCTGCCGCCAGCGTTCCTTGCCCGTCCGCCGGTCGAAGGCGGCGACGGCGCCGCCCCCGGGGTGGTCGGCCACCGCGATCACGCTGTCGCGGTGGACGAGCGGCGAGGCCCCATAGCCCTGGTGGATGCGATACTCGCACAGCCGCGTCTGCCAGACGGGCTCGCCCGCCAGCGAGAGGGCCGTGAGTTCGACGGCTCCCGACGTGGCGAACACGGCGAACAACCGCTCGCCGTCGCAGGAGATCGAAGCGGATGCCCCGGTCGACTTCTCGTGCTTTCGCATCGCGCCGGTCGGGTGGACGACCCGCGACCAGAGACGGCGGCCGGTGCGGCGATCAAAGGCGTAGGCCGACTGGCTGCCCGTCGCCTCGTCGCAGCTCGTCAGATAGACGCGGTCGCCGACGACCGTGGGGGAACTGGTGCCGCGGCCCGGAACGTCCGCCGTCCAGAGCACGTGCTCCTGCGCCGACCAGGTGAGCGGCACGTCCTGCCCGGCCGCGGCGATGCCATCGTGCGTCGGTCCGCGCCACCAGGGCCAGTCATCGGCGGCGAGGCCCGCGGGCGAGTCGGGCTGCGGCGCCGCGGCACGGGCTCCGCCGGCGAGCAGCGCCAAGGCGGCGACGAGTCGGACGACGGCGTGGAAGGTGATTCGCACGAGACACCGACATCGAAGGCTGGACGACTCGCCGCAGTGTAGCAGGCCGACCTTCGGCCACGGCATGCGGCGCGGGCCACAGGGTAGACTCTGGGAGTCGCGGCGCCCGGCTTGGGCGGGAGGTCGATCCTGCCCATCCCGACGGTGCGGCGTCGTTCCGGGTCCGTTTCGGTCGGTCAACCGCCATGAGCCTGCTCTTCATCCTCCTGCCGTCCGCGGCCGTCCTGGTGGCGGCGTACCTCGGCTACGGCAGCCTCCTGGCCCGGCTGTTTCGCCTCGACCCCAGCGCGGTGACGCCCGCCGTCACGCTCCGCGACGACGTCGACTACGAGCCCATTCCGCCGCAGATGCTCCTCGGGCAGCACTTCTCGGCGATCGCGGCGGCCGGGCCGATCGTGGGGCCGATCCTCGCGGGCGTGGCCTTCGGCTGGCTGCCCGCGCTTTTGTGGATCCTCGTCGGCAGCATCCTCATCGGCGGCGTCCATGACTTCGCGGCGCTCGTCGCCTCGGTCCGCCACCACGCCCGGTCGATCGCCGAGGTGGTCCGCGACCACATGAGCCGCCGCAGTTACGTGCTGTTCCTGACCTTCGTGTGGATCGCGCTCGTCTACATCATCGTGGCCTTCACCGACATCACGGCCTCGAGCTTCATCGGCCGGCAGGCGCTGGAAAACGGCGAGACCGTGTCGGGCGGTGGCATCGCCACGTCGAGCCTCCTGTATCTCGTGCTGCCGGTGGTGATGGGCCTGTGCATGCGGTTCCTGAAGATGCCGCTGTGGCTCGCCACGGCGGTGTTCCTGCCGCTGGTGGGGGCGGCCATCTGGGGCGGGCAGCGCCTGCCCTTCGACCTCGGCCGGGTGCTCGGCACGAGCGACCTGACGGCCCAGAAGATCTGGGGCGTGGCCCTGCTCGTGTACTGCATCGGGGCCGCGATGGTGCCGATGTGGATGCTGCTCCAGCCGCGCGGCCACCTGGGCGGCTGCTTTCTGTACGTGGCGCTGGCCGGCGCGGCGATCGGCCTGGTGCTCAGCGACCGGCTCGTGGCCGGGGACGCGAGCATCCGCTACCCGGCGTTCACCGCCTGGCAGACGGCGAAGGCCGGCGACCTGGTCCCGATGCTCTTCATCACCATCGCCTGCGGGGCCTGCTCGGGATTCCACTCGCTGATCGCCTCGGGCACCACGAGCAAGCAGCTGCGGCGGGAGACCGACGCCCGGCCGATCGGCTACGGCACGATGCTCCTCGAGGCGATGGTGGCCGTCGTCAGCCTGTGCTGCGTGATGGTGCTCGCCGCCGGCGACCCGCGGGCCAACCAGCCGCCGAACTTCATCTACGCCCTCGGCCTCGGCCGGTTCCTGGAGATCCTCGGCGTGCCCACGGCGATCGGCGTGTCGTTCGCCCTCACCGCGTTCACGACCTTCGTCTACGACACGCTCGACGTCTGCACGCGGCTGGGCCGCTACATCGTCCAGGAACTCACCGGCCTCTCCGGCCGCGCCGGCGCCTGGCTGGGCACCGTACTCACGGCGGGTGTGCCGATGCTGTTCCTGCTGCGGCCGCAGGTGGACGGCGACGGCAAGGCCGTGCCCGTCTGGAAGACGTTCTGGAGCCTGTTCGGCGCCAGCAACCAGCTCCTCGCCGCCCTCACGCTCCTGGGCATCACGGTCTGGCTGTGGCGGACGCGGCGGGCGGCCTGGGTGTGGCTGGTCACCGGGCTGCCGACCGCGTTCATGTACGTGATGAGCACCTGGGCCCTGGCCGCGATGACGCTGCCGCGGTTTCGCGGGGAGACGGGGTGGACCATGCCCCTCGACCCCGTGCCCTGGGCCGGCGTCGTGCTCCTGGCGCTCGCGGCCGTGATGCTCGTGGAGGCGATCCGGGCGCTCGCCGCGCCGCCCACGCCCCCGGGCCGACTTCCGGAGCCTGCCGCATGGCCCGCCACCGGGACCGTCTGACGTTGCCCACGAAGACCTGCGCCGCCTGCGGTCGGCCGTTCACGTGGCGGAAGAAGTGGGAGCGGTGCTGGGAGCAGGTCCGCTACTGCAGCGACCGCTGCCGCGGCCGCGGCAGTCCATCGGGACCGCGAACATGAGGTCCCTCAGGCGAGACGAGGTGCGTGAGATCGACCGGCGGGCGATCGAGGAGGTCGGCCTGCCGGGAATCGTGCTCATGGAAAATGCCGGCCGCGGCGCCGCCGAACTGCTGCACGCGATCGCCCCGCGCGGCACGCCGCTCGCCCCCGTGCCCAGCAGGGCGTCGACAATCCACTCCGCACCGGCCAGGGCCTCCTCCCACGCCTCGCGCGTGGCGGCCGCCAGCCGCGTCGTCGGGATGCCCGCCTTCTCCGCC
>JBJTHX010000359.1:0-5061 GCA_046094745.1 Planctomycetia bacterium | reverse complement strand
TCTGGGAGGCGACCCGGGACCGGCTGCGGAGCCCGGAACTCGTGGTCGCGGGCATGGAGTTGAGGCTGCCGTAGCAGCGGCCGGGGCCTCGGGATGGGCCGGCGAGCAGGCGGTGCGAGTCTCCTCGCTGATGGCCGCGGCGGCCATAGGCTCGGATCCTCGCACCGCCTGCTCGCCGGCCCATCCCGAGGCCCCGGCCGCTGCTACGGCAGCCTCAACTCCATGCCCGCGACCACGAGTTCCGGGCTCCGCAGCCGGTCCCGGTTCGCCTCCCAGATCCGGCTGGCCATCCGTTCGTCGCCGTAGAACCGCCGCGCGAGCGACGCGAGCGTCTCGCCCGGGGCGACGCGCACCGCCGCCGGTCGCTGCGGCGCGGCCGGCGGTGCGTCGGTGGCAGCGACGCCCGCGCCGAGCCAGCCGACGGGCCGGGCCGTCCCCTGCGCCGGCTGCCCGGCGGGCATCGGGCCGGACGCCTGCGGCTCGATCGCCCGCGGATCGCCAGCCCGCGATGCGAACACGGCCCACGGCGGCGGCAGGCGCAGGACGGCACCAATCGGGAGCACGTTGGGATCCGGCAGGGCATCGCGGTTCGCGCCCCAGATCGCCGTCGCCGCCGACGCGTGACCATAGAACCGCGTGGCGATGCCGGTCAGGTCGTCCCCGTCACGCACGACATACGACTGCGGGACGACGGCATCCGGCATGACCGCGACCGGCGGGGCGTCGACGCCGTGCGCCGTCCAGCCGGCCGCCAGCGGCGGGGCCCGGTGGGCGTCGAGCAGCGGAGGCGGCGGAACGTTGAGCGTCGATCGGTACGCTCCCGCCACGTCGGGAGTGGTGGTGGCGAACTCGGCCGGCATCGGTGGCAACGGCGTTGGCGGCAGCGGTGGCTGGTAGTGGGGGCTGGGTGGCACTGCGGCCACGGCACCGGCCGCGTCGTCCATGGGCGGCCAGACCTGCCCGGGGGGCTGCATGGCCAACGCGGGCGCCGCAGGCGGCTGCCACATGGGCGACAGGCCGGCCGGCTGCGGGGCGGACGGCATGGCAGCCCCGACCTGCCGGTGCCGGACGACCTCCTGCACCAGTTGCATGACCGTGGGCGCCGCCAGAGACGCGCCGCCGGCCACCATCGCCAGCCCGATGAGGAAGCGGAAGGCCGTGACGATCCTCGACATGATCCTTGACTCCGGAGGCGGCGGCCGCGCCGCCCGACTGGCCACATGGCAACCATGCCTTGCGGACCGGGCCCGGGCCGTCGACCGGAAGCGATCGCGAGGCCAGTGGGCGAGTGGCCGCCTGTCGGCGGCGGAACGGTCGGCAGGCCTTTCGCCCGCCGCAAGCCTTGCCCGACCGTCACCAACCGTGCGACCGGCGGGTCACGATCAGGCCGGCTGCGGCAGCGAGCCGGGCCGGCCGACCCGGCTCGCCACACCCCGGAAGCGGTGCTGCAGCCAGAGCACGATCGGCGAGGCGATGTAGATCGTGCTGTACGTGCCGGTGATGATGCCCACCAGCATGGTGAAGGCGAAGGCATGGATCCCCTGCCCGCCGAACAGGTAGAGGATCAGGGTCGCGAGCAGGGCGGTCCCCGACGTGAGGATCGTCCGGCTCAAGGTCTGGTTCACCGCCCGGTCGATCATGTCGGCCGTCACGAACGGGCTCTTGCCGCGCAGTTCCCGCAGGCGGTCGAAGATCACGATCGTGTCGTTGATCGAGAAGCCGATGATGGTCAGCAGCGCCGCCACGACGTCGAGGCTGATCTTGAAGTCGTCCACGAGGGCCCAGCCGAGGAACGGCGCCGCGAACTTGCTCAGCGCCAGGCAGGCCACGGCGACCAGCACGTCGTGGGCGAGGGCGACGACGGCCGCGAGGCCGAAGGCCACGTTCTGGAACCGCACCCAGACGTAGAGCACGATCATCAGCAGGCTCGCCAGCAGCGCGTAGACGGCCGTCAACTTGGTGTTGCCCGCCACCTTGCCCCCGATGGCGTTGGCAGACAGGTAGACCGGCGTGCCGGCCAGTTTGGCCGCCAGTTGCTCGAGCGCCGTCCGCAACTGCGCCGGCTCGAGCGCCGTGGAGACGGCCCAGTTCCGCGCGGGCCGCGTCCGGCTGGCCTTCGCCTCCGGGTCGTCAGTCTCCAACTCGAAGGCCGCGTCAGGGAACCCCGCGGCGGCGAAGGCGTCCCGCAGCGTCGCCTGCAGGGTCAGGCGGTTGATCTTCTCCGGGAAATCGAGGGCGGCGCCCGTGGTCAGCGCCGCCGCGTCGGGCTTCTCCCCCTCCTTCGCGGTCGAGGCCACCTCGCCGAAGCCCATGGAATACGTGAGCAGGCGGTCGGGGAACACCTCGCGCAGCGTCCGCTCCACCTCGTTGCCGTCCTCCGGGGTCTGGTCCCGCAACGAGGTGTCGATCTTGTAGCGGGTGCCCGGGGCCGCGTCGCCGCCGGTGACGGCGCTGACCGCCACGTCAGGCAGCACGGAGACGGCTTTCCGCACCTCCGCGATGTCCAGCGGCCGGTCCGGCCTGAAGGCCACCTGCACGCTCGTGCCGCCCGTGAAGTCGACGTCGAACAGCCCCTGGCCCCGCTTCCAGCCGGCCGCGAGGCCCGCCAGGATGAACAGCGTGGAGAGGACGATCGCCGGCCGCATCCAGGCCACGAACCGGAAGTTCGTCTGGCCGAAGAGCCGGGCCATGGACAGCCGCGTGATCCACCGGTTCCGCTCGGCGAGGTCGAAGATCACCCGCGAGCAGAAGACGGCCGTGAACAGGTTGAGCGCCAGGCCCAGCGTGAGCGTGACGGCGAAGCCCTTGAGTTGGTCGGTGCCGATGAAATACAGGATCACGGCCGTGATCAGCGTGGTGACGTTGGAGTCGAAGATCGTGGAAAAGGCCCGCTGGAAGCCGTTGCGGATCGCCATCCGCACCGCCGCCCCCCGGTCCATTTCCTCCCGCATCCGCTCGTAGATGAGCACGTTGGCATCCACCGCCATGCCGACCGAGAGCACGAGGCCCGCCAGACCGGCGAGCGTGAAGGCCGCCTTGATCGAGATCATGAGCGCCAGCACGAGCAGGATGTTGAGGAGCACCGCGAGGTCGGCGACGAACCCGGAGAAGCGGTAGTAGGCGAGCATGAAGGCGAGCACCGCCGCCGTGGCCATGAGCATGGCCTGCGCGCCGGAGCGGATCGTGTCGGCCCCGAGCTGGGGGCTGATCTTCTGCTCGCTGATCGGCTCGCTGACCAGGGCCGCCGGCAGGCTGCCGGCGTTGAGCACGCCCACCAGCCAGTCGACGTCGGCCTGCTGGAAATTGCCGGTGATCTGCCCGTTGCTGGAGATGACGTCGTTGATCCGCGGCGCCGAGAGCAGCGTCCCGTCGAGGAGGATGCCCAGGCGGCTGAACTGGCCGTTGGCCCGGTCGGGCAGGTTCTGGCTGGTGAGCACCTGGAAGAGCACCGCGCCATCCTGCTTGAAGGCGAAGTTCACGCACGGGGCCATGCTCGAGTCGTAGCCCGAGGCGGCCCGGGCGAGGAAGCCGCCCGTGACGTTCATGTTGTCGAGGATGACGAGGGCTTCGGCCCGGCCGTCGGCGGTGGTGCGGGTCACGAGGCCCCGGTTTTCGCCCGGATCCATCTTCGCGGTGTCGAGCTGCACCCAGCGGGCCACAGGCTTGCCGCCGTCGACGACGGTCTCGCCCGCGGACCGGCTCGCCAGCTCGATCGCCCGCTGGTGCCGGGAGTCCTCGGAGTTCGCCGTGATCCGGAACTCGAGCACGCCGGCACTCGAGACGGTCTTCTTGATGAGGTCGACCTCCGCCTGGTCCACCTCGGGCACGATCACCTCGAGCTGGTCGAGCCCGAACCGCCGGACCGTGACCTCCTTCTGGCCACCCGGGTTCACGCGGCGGCTGACGGCCGCCACGAGCTTGTCCATGTCGACCGGTCCGGCCCCCTCGCCCTCGCCCGTCTTCGCCCGCTGCTTCGCCTGGTCGACCTCGTAGACCAGGATCACGCCCCCCTTGAGGTCGATGCCCAGACGCGGTGGCCAGCCCAGCCAGCAGACCACGCCGCCGGCCGTGGCCGCGACGAGCACGGCGGCCAGGCGGCCCCACATGTCCGCGGCCCGCAGCGACTTGGCCAGGAGCCAGGCGAGGAGCGTGGGCCCGAAGATCGTCAGCAGGGTGATGCCCCACATGGCCCACGGCTCCCGCCACCATGCGACCGCCTGCGCCGGAGCGGTGGCGGCGGGCGCCACGACGGGGGCGGCCTGGGCGAGGAGGAGGATGGCGAGGGACGACGCGTTCATGACTCGTTGCTTCCGGTGCGGGCTTCTGGCTTCTCGTCGCCGAGCACGCTGGCGATGCTGGCGAGCGTCACGGTGATCTTCACGTTGGCGGCATCGTCGACCTTGAGCACCACGCGACCGGCGTCCCGCTCGACGTTGGCCACGGTTCCGTAGATGCCCGCCGTGGTGAGCACGCGGTCGTTCTTCTTCAGGCCGGCGAGCAGGTCCTGCTGCCGGCGGCGGCGCTCCTGCTCTGGCCGGAAGAGCAGCAGGTAGGCGGCGGCCGCGATGACGAGGAGCGGCAGGTACTGCAGCAGCGCCGGGGCCTCCGGCCGCTCGGCGGCGGCCTGGGCGATGAGCGGGACGATGGCGGTGCGAAAGGACATGCGAACGACGGCGCCGGCGGGACGGGGATCTTGGCCCGGACGGACGCCGCCCGGAAGCCCGCAAATGTAGTGGTCCGCGTGCGCGGCCGACAAGGCCGAGCCCTGCCGGGCGAGCGCGGCGGCCGCCGCCTCACCGGCCGCCCGCGGGGCCGGCGTCCGCGCCGCCGTCCGGACCGGCGACCGCCGCGAGCAGGTCGCGGCGGGTGCGGTCGAAGTGCCCGGCCACGATGGCCGCCCGCAACCGAGCGACGAGCCGTTGGTAGAAGGTGAGGTTGTGGATCGAGGCCAGCACCGGCCCGAGCATCTCGCCGGCCAGAAAGAGGTGCCGCAGGTACCGCCGGCCGTGCCGGCAGGCGATGCACGGGCAGCCCTCCTCGAGCGGCCGGTCATCGGCCGCG
>JBJTHX010000358.1:0-12082 GCA_046094745.1 Planctomycetia bacterium | reverse complement strand
CGGTGGGCCGGCGGCCGGCGCCATGCCGGGTGCCAAGGGCTGCTGCACGGTGTACGCCGGCGCGGGCTGGAAGCCGAACGGCTGCTGCACCGGTTGCTGCATCGGCTGCTGCACGAAGGGCTGTTGAACGAAGGGCTGCTGTTGGACGAACGGCTGTGCGGGCGGCTGCGGGCTCTGGCCGCGCCAGACCGGTTCGCCGGCGATCGCCGCGGGCCTGGGCTGCGGCATGGTGGGGGCCGGCGCCGCCACGGCGGGCTCCGGCACGGCCTCGAGCCACTCGCCATCCACCATCAGGTCGAGCACGGCCTCGCCGTCGTCGGGGCTCTGGCCGCGGAAGCCGGGCCGCCCCGGCTCGGAAGCCATCCGCTTGCCGTCGTCCTCGGGCTTGGAGAACACGATCTTCGGGCCCTCGCCCTTGGCGGCGTCGGTGAGGAACAGGCTGCTCGACTTCAGTCGCCGCTCGTCCTCGCGGAGCTTGCGGATGTCGAGGATGTCGCCCGGTCGCAGCGAGAGCCGGTTGAGCACCGTGCTGTGCCGGGTGTGGGGATTCTCGCCCCGGATCCGCACGTTGATCTTGCCGACGCGGTACCGCTGCCCCTCCTCGACGCTGTACACCAGGTCGAGCTCGCCGGGCGCCTCGAGAAACCGCGGGTCGGCCTTGATGTCGGCGAACACGAAACCGCGACCGCCGTAGATGTCCCGGATCAGGTTCAGGTCGCCGTCCATCTTCGCCTGATTGAAGTGCTCGCCGCTCTTGAGCTTCAGGTCCCGCTCGAGGAACTCGGTCTTGAACTTCGTGTTGCCGATGAACGACACGTTGCGGACGGTGTACCGCGGCCCCTCGTTGATCACGAAGGTCAGATGGGCCCACTCCTTGCGGCCCTCGTGCACCACCTGCACCTCGCGGCCCACCTTGGCCTGGAAGAAACCGAGGCTGCGGTAGTAGGCGGTGAGCTTCTCGACGTCCTCGTCGACCACCGACCGGTCCACGTCGCCGCCGAACAGCCAGAGGATGCCCGGCTTCGACTTGATCTGGGTGAGCAGCCGGGCATCGCTGGCGATGGTGTTGCCCACGAAGCCCGTCCAGGCCACCTTGCGGCTGCGGCCCTCGTCGATGAGGAACACCGCCCCCTTGTCGCCCGGCTTGTTGCCTTCGACGGTCGTCACGCGGGCCGCGTCGTAGCCCTTCTCGTGGTAGTGCGATTCGATCCGCCGCCGTGCCTCCTCGACGACGTAGGGGTCCATCGAGTCGCCCACTTCGATCTCGCTCTTCTTGCGGAGCGTCCGGGTCGTGACGTGCTTGTTGCCCACGTACCGGACGTAGCGGAGCATGGGTCGCTCCACGACCTGGAAGATGACGACCACGCCCTCGCGGACGCGGACGTACTTCGGGTGCACGTCGACGAACTTCCGGGTGCGGTGCAGCGTGCGGACATCCTCTTCGATGCCCTGCGGGTCGAAGATCTGGCCGGCCCGTGTCACCAACTGCGGCAGTTTGGAGACCTCGGTCGCATGGTTGCCCTCGATCCGCACCTCCACGATGCGGTTGGCCTCGTCGGCGGCCGTGGCCGCGACCGGCGGCAGCGCGGAGATGGGCGGTGGCTCCGCCGCAGCAGCGGCGCAGGCAGCCGCGACGACGAGCGGCCAGAATCTGGCCGGGGTTCGCAGAAGGCGCTCGCTGGTGGCCATCAAGGATGCCGATGCGGGGAGGGCGGCGGCGGAAGCCGGGGAGAGATAGCGGCCGGCCCGCGGCCGTCACAAGCCGAAAAGTGTCCGGCGGAGGGTGGCCCGGACCGACGGCCTCGAACGCGGGCTTGCCCAGTCGGCGATCCTTGACTCACCCCCGCAAATCACGGTATTTTTCCCGGTTCGATTCGCTTTTCCGCTGCTCTTGCCCGGATCGGCCCCAGCCGGTCCCGGCCACGACCCGCCGCCGGATCAGTCCATGCCGACGACGGTGATCAATCTCCGCCGGACCGAGGACGCACGCGACGTCGTGCACCGCGCCGTGCAGGCGCTGGCCGAGGGCCGCCTGGTCGCCTTTCCCACCGAGACCGACTACGTGATCGCGGCGAGCGCCCGCGACCCGCGAGCGACGTCCGCCCTGCGCGGCCTGGCACTCGAGCGGGCCGGCGAGCCGCTGCTGACGCTCGCGGTGAAGAGCGCCGACGAGGCGCTCGACTGGGCGCCGCGGATGCCGGCTGTCGGCCGCCGGATCTCGCGCCGCTGCTGGCCGGGTCCGGTGGCGATGATCGTGCCCGACGACCACCCCGAGAGCCTGATCCATCGGCTGCCGGAGGCGGCGCGGGAGGCGGTCGTGGGTGGAGGCCGGCTGCGGCTGCGGATTCCGGGCCACCCGATGCTCGCCGACGGCATGCGGATGCTCGCCGGCCCGGTCGCCCTGGCCGAGCCCGGCGCGGAGCCGCCCGCGGTGACCGCGGCCGAGGCCCTCGAGCGGGCCGGACAGGCCGTGGCCCTGGCGATCGACGACGGTCGCGCCCGGTACGCCCAGCCGGCCTCCACGATCGAGATCGTCGACGGCTCGTTCCGCGTGGTGCGGCCGGGCGTCGTCTCGGAGGAGACGCTCCGCCGGCTCGCCAGCCTGATGGTGCTCTTCGTCTGCACGGGCAACACCTGCCGCAGCCCGATGGCCGAGGCGCTCTTCCGCGACCTGGTCGCCACGCGGCTCGGCTGCCGACCCGACGAGGTCGAGCAGCGGGGCGTGGTCGTCGCCAGTGCCGGCATCGCGGCCTTCGCCGGCGGCCGGGCCAGCGCCGGCGCCATGGATGCGATGGCGGAGATGGGGTGCGACCTGGGCGGCCACGAGAGCCAGCCGCTCACCGACCAGCTCGTGCGGCAGGCCGACGTCATCCTGACGATGACCGCCGCCCACCGCGCCGCAATCCTTGCCCAGTTTCCCGAGGCGGGTGGACGGGTGGCCATGCTGTCGCCCGACCGCCAGGACGTCCTGGACCCCATCGGGGGCGGCCTGGACGTCTACCGGCGGTGCGCCCGGCAGATCCAGGGGCATCTTGTCGCCCGGTTGGATACACTCGGGATCGAACCGACGGGTACCTGATCCGAGTCGGCCCCCGTCGTATCTGGAGCACGCGAATCCATGCGGCTTGCCATCGGCAGCGATCATCGAGGTGTGGCCGCGCGAAAGCGTCTCAGCGGCCTCATGGAACGACTCGGCAACGACGTGGTCGACTGCGGCTCCCACGGCGAGGAGGCGGTGGATTATCCCGATGTCGCCGCCGACGTCGCCCGCCGCGTGAGCGAAGGCAGCGTGGACCGCGGCATCCTGCTGTGCTGCACGGGCGTGGGCATGGCGATCG
The DNA here is from genome assembly GCA_046094745.1 of Planctomycetia bacterium. Taxonomy (GTDB): domain Bacteria; phylum Planctomycetota; class Planctomycetia; order Pirellulales; family UBA1268; genus QWPN01. The sequence goes on along the minus strand of JBJTHX010000358.1, from coordinate 8,744 downwards.
CCGCCAACAAGCTGCCCGGCGTGCGGGCCGCCACCTGCCATGACGAGGTGACCGCCGAGATGAGCCGGCGGCACAACGATCTCAACGTGCTCTGTTTGTCCGCGGAGATGATCGGTGCGGACGTGCAGGAGAAGATCCTCCGCACCTGGCTCTCGACGCCGTTCGAGGGGGGCCGGCACGCCCGCCGGGTGGCCAAGATCACGGCCCTCGAGCCAAAGTGCTGAACCGGGGTAAGCCGGGTCGGCGCGGCGGGCCGCGGCGAGTCGTCGCTTCGTAACGGTCGTAGCGGCAGCGACGGGATCCGACCCCGGAAAAAGGCCACGGATTTCGTTGAACCGCCTGCCGGCGTTGGTATCGTCGGACGTGGAGCAGCGGAGATGCGACGCGTCGGCACGGGGCCGGCACGATGTATCCCCAGCCGCCAGGAGCCACGCCGGCATGCCCCTCGCGCACCATCCCGACCCGGAAGAGGTCGAGTGCCTGATCCGCAATGGTGAACTGCGGACGGCCATCGAGCCCTATCTCGACGAGTCGATCTGGGAGATCGACTTTCGCGGCCTGCCCACGCCGGTCGAGAACCGGTTCCTCGAATCGATGCTGGCCTGGGAACTGGCCCCCTTGAAGCCCATCGCCCGCTGGTTCGATCCGCCACTGGCGCTGCAGCCGGCGTCCACGCTCGACGACGAGCAGCTGCGCGAGCGGCTCTGGCGGGTGGTGGAGCAGCTCTACGCCAAGCGGATCGAGCTCGATTTCACCGACCACCTCTCCGACCGCGAGCTCTACGCCCTCATCCGCCGCGACATTCTCCCGGCGACCGTGAAGCACGTCGACCTACCCGACAACTACTTCCACTGGGACTGCAGCGCCACCCACGAGAGCGACTCGACGGCCTGGCTCACCTACTACGCCAGCGACGAGGAACGGGAGACCTGGCGGCTCGAGGAAGGTCGCGAGCCACCCGCTCGGGCCGTGCCCCCGTACCCGCGCGCCCTGCCGACCGCGCCGGTCTGAGTTCACACGCGGGTGTCCGGCGAGGGGGCACGGGCAGCCCCGACCCCAGCCTGGCGAAGCTTTTGCCGAGCGCGGGGAATCTTTCCCACCGGCGGCCGCACCGCTTCCACCGGCGGCTGCGGCCGACATATCCTTTTGACGGCCCGATTCGCCCGCCGTCCCCCTTCGAGGTGTTGCCGTGAAACTGCTCGCCCTGCCGCTCGTCGTCGCCCTCGCCTGCCCGTGCCTCGCCCGTGCCGCCGACCCGGCCGCCATCCGCGGCGCGATCGCCAAGGGGACGGCGTTTCTCGAGAAGCGGCAGGCGGCCGACGGCAGTTTCTCCGCCGAGGTCGGGCCCGCGGTGACGGCGCTGGCGGTTACGGCGTTGGCGAAGTCGGGAACGCCGGCCGACGCGCCCGTCGTGCAGAAGGCGATCGCCCACCTGCTCTCGTTCAAGCGGCCCGACGGGGGCATCTACGTGCCCGAGTCGCCCGTCAGCAACTACGAGACGGCGTTGGCGATGGTGGCCCTCGCCGCCTGCAATGCCGGGGGCAAGTACGACAAGGAGATCAAGGGCTGCGAGGCCTTCGTGAAGGGGCTGCAGTGGGACGACGGTGAGGGCAAGGGCAAGGCCGATCCCGCCTACGGCGGCGCCGGCTACGGGAAGAAGGGCCGGCCCGACCTCTCCAACACGCAGTTCATGATCGAGGCCCTGCGGAGCATCGGCGCCAGCGAGAACGACCCGGCGATCCAGAAGGCGCTCGTCTTCGTGTCGCGGACGCAGAACCTCGAGGGACCTGAGAACACCGCGCCCTTCGCCGGCAAGAACGCGAACGACGACGACAAGGGGGGCTTCTACTACACGCCCGCCGCCGGCGGCGAGAGCCAGGCCGGCGGGTCGCCCGAAGGCGGCCTGCGGAGCTACGGCTCGATGACCTACGCCGGGCTCAAGAGCATGATCTTCGCCGGGCTGGGCAAGGACGACTACCGGGTGAAGGCGGCGCTCGCCTGGCTCGGCCGCCACTACACGTTCAAGGAGAACCCGGGCATGGGCCAGGCCGGGCTGTTCTACTACTTCCACACCGCGGCCAAGTCGCTCGACGTGCTCGGCGTGGAGACCTTCACGGACGCCGCGGGCAAGGAGCACCCGTGGCGGGCGGAACTCTCCGCCGAGATCATCGCCCTGCAGAAGCCGGACGGCTCCTGGGTCAACCCCACCAACCGCTGGATGGAGGACAACCCGGACCTGGTGACGAGCTACGCCCTGCTCGCCCTCGCCTACTGCCTCCCGCCAGCCGACCGCTGACGCCGGCCGGCTACTCCGCCGTCCAGCCGCCGTCGATCAACAGGGCCGTGCCGGTCACGAGGGCCGCGGCCGGGGACGCGAGGTATACCACCGCCCCCATCAGGTCCTCGGGCCGGCCCAGCCGGCCGAGCTTGATCTTGCCGAGCACCTCGCGGCGGAACGACTCGACCTCGAAGTAGGGCTTGGTCATCGCCGTCTCGATGAACGTGGGGCAGATCGAGTTGACGCGGATCCCGTGGGGTGCGAGTTCCACCGCCAGCGCCTTCGTCAGCCCCTCCACCGCGTGCTTGCTCGTGCAGTAGATCGTGCGGCCGACGGCCCCCACGTGCCCCATCTGCGACGAGACGTTGATGATCGCGCCCGGCCGCCCCGCCGCGACGAGCCGGCGCACGAACGCCTGGGCCACGAAGTACGCCGCCCGCACGTTGAGACCCATCACGGTGTCGAACGCCTCCTCCGTGGCCTCGACGAACGGTCCCGGGCGGTTGCAGCCGGCGTTGTTGACGAGCACGTCGAAGGGCGGGTGGGAGGCCAGCGTGGCCGTCACGGCGGCCGTGTCGCGGACGTCGAGCACGAGGGCCTCGGCCCGACGGCCGGCCGACCGCAAGGCCGCCGCGCCCGCCGCGCCCTCGGCCGCCGTCCGCGCGGCGAGCGTGACGTGGGCCCCGGCTTCGGCGAGCGCCGCCGCGGCGGCCAGGCCGATGCCGCGGCCGGCGCCCGTGACGAGGGCCCGCTGGCCGTCGAGCCGCAGCGCGGGCATCACGGGCAGCGGTTCGGGCGGGGCCGGCATCGGTGGACTCACGTCGGCTTGTCCGCGCGGGCCTCCGCCCGCGCGCGTTCCCGCTGGTGGGCCGCCAGGGCCATCAGCCGCCGGTCCCGCCAGCGGCGCCGGGCGTCGAGTTCCGCCGCCGGCAGCGCCGCCCGCCGTTCCGCCTCCACGCGGGCGATGAGGGCGGCGTCCCAGGCACGATGCTCGGTCGTCTCGGCGGCGATCTTCCGGTACAGCGGCCCGAACCGGGCGGCGTAGTCGGCCACACCCTGGGGGGCGTTGAGGTCGATCGTCTCGAACGGCCCCATGAACGACCACCGCAGGCCGAGGCCCTGGGCGATGGTGCGGTCGACGTCGGCCGCGGTGGCGATGCCCGCCTCGACGAGCCGCCAGGCCTCCATCAGGAGCACGCCCTGCAGCCGGTTGAGCACGAAGCCCTCGATCTCGCGGGTGAGCACGACGGGCGCCTGCCCAACCCGTTCCATGAGGTCGCGGACCCGCGCCACCGTCGCGGCCGCCGTCCAGGGCGCGGGCACGAGTTCCACGACGGCCGCCAGGTAGGGCGGGTTGATCGGGTGGGAGACGAGGCACCGCTCCCGGCAGCGGACGTGGTCGGTGTAGGCCGAGGCCGGGATCCCGGAGGACGAGCTGCCGACGCACGCCTCCGGGCCAAGCACCTCGTCGATCCGCGCGAACACCTCGCGTTTCACGTCGATCCGCTCGAGCACGCTCTCCTGCACGTAGGCCGCGCTGGCGACGGCGGTCGCGAGGTCGCCCGCCACGGTGAGCCGCCCGAGCACGGCCTCCGGCGGCTCGTCGAGCAGGCCGGCGGAGGCCAGGTCGTGGATGTTGCCGCGGATCGTGTCGAGAGCCCGCTCGGCGGCGCCGGCGACCGCGTCGAACATCGCCACCTCGTGGCCGGCGCGGGCGAACACGATCGCCCAGCCACCGCCCACGAGCCCTGTGCCGACGATCGCGATCTTCTCCTTCGTGCCAGCCATCAGGCCCGTTCCTCCCGGCCCACGGCGGCGGCGTAGGGCACGTCGCGGTGGCCGTAGCGACGGACGCGGATGTTGGCCTGCTCGCCGTGGCCGGCGAAGCCCTCGAGGGCGCACAGCCGGGAGCAGTACTCGCCGACCTGCGCCGAGGCCGCGTCGGTGAGCACCCGCTGGTAGGTGCAGGTCTTGAGGAACTTGCCCACCCACAGTCCGCCGGTGTAGCGGGCCGCCTTCTTCGTCGGTAGCGTGTGGTTGGTGCCGATCACCTTGTCGCCGTAGGCCACGTTCGTCCGCGGGCCGAGGAACAGCGCGCCGAAGTTGGTCATGTGCCGCAGGAACCAGTCGGGGTCGCGGGTCATCACCTGGACGTGCTCGGAGGCGATCCGGTCGGCGATCTCGAGCATCTCCCGGTCGTCGGCCGCCACGATCACCTCGCCCCACTGCTCCCAGGCCTGGCGGGCGATGGCGGCCGTCGGCAGGATGCCGAGCAGGCGATCGACGTGGGCGAGGGTGTCGCGGGCGAGCGGCTCCGAGGTCGTCAGCAGCACGGCCGGCGAATCGGGGCCGTGCTCGGCCTGGCCGAGCAGGTCGGTGGCGCACAGTTCCCCGTCGACCGAGTCGTCGGCGATCACGAGCGTCTCCGTCGGCCCGGCGAACAGGTCGATGCCGACCCGGCCGAAGAGCTGCCGCTTGGCCTCGGCCACGAAGGCGTTGCCCGGTCCGACGAGCATGTCGACCGGGCTGATCCGCTCCGTGCCCAGTGCCATGGCGGCCACGGCCTGGATGCCGCCCAGGCAGTAGATCTCGTCGGCCCCGGCCAGGTGCTGGGCCGCCACGATGGCCGGCGCGGGCCGGCCCTGGTAGGGCGGCGCGCAGGTGATCACCCGCGGCACGCCCGCGACCTTGGCCGTGATCACCGACATGTGCGCCGAGGCGAGGAGGGGATACTTGCCGCCGGGCACGTAGCAGCCGGCCGCGTTGACCGGCACGTTGCGGTGGCCAAGGACGACGCCCGGCAGCGTCTCCACCTCGAGGTCGCACAGCGTTGCCCGCTGGTGCTCGGCGAACCGCCGCACCTGCTCCTGAGCGAAGGCGATGTCGGCGAGATCCTGCTTCGAGAGTTCGGCGAGGCAGCGGTCGATCTCGGCGGCGCCGAGCCGGTAGTCCTCGCGGTCCCAGTTGTCGAACTTGACGGAGAGTTCGCGCACGGCCGCGTCGCCGCGGGCCTCGATGTCGGCGAGGATCGCCTCGACGGTGTCGCGGACCTGCCGGTCGGCGCCGCGGATGGTCTCGGCATCGACCGCCCGTTTGAGCCAGGTTGCCATGGATGGAAAGCCGGGGAAGGGTCGGGCGACGGTGAGCGCCGTATGATAGCGGCTCGACCGGGGAGTCCAGCCGCCGCCACCGCCCACGGAGCCAGCATGCGTTTTTTCACACTCTGCCTCGCGGCCTCCTGCCTCGCCGGCTCGCCGGCCGCTCGCGCGGCGGAGCCGCTGCGGGTGGGGATGATCGGCCTCGACACGTCGCACGCCCCCGCCTTCACGAAACTGCTCAACGATCCGGCTGCGCCGGAGGAACTCGCCGGCTGCCCGGTCGTCGTCGCCACGCCGCAGGGCAGCCCCGACCTCCAGGCCAGCGCCACGCGGGTGGAGAAGTTCACGCGGGAGGTCCGGGAGCTCGGCGTCGAGATCGTGGACACGGTGGACGAATTGGTAACGAAATGCGACGTCGTGCTCCTCGAAAGCGTGGACGGCCGCGTGCACCTCGAGCAGGCGTTGCCGGTGCTCCGCGCCGGCAAACCCGTGTTCATCGACAAGCCGCTCGCCGCGTCGCTCGTCGATGCCGTCGCGATCGTGGAGGTGGCGCAGCGGCGGAAGGTGCCGCTGTTCTCCGCGTCGGCGCTGCGGTTCAGCCCGGGGGTGCAGGCGGTGCGGCACGGGGCGCAGACCGGGCTCGGCCCGGTGCGGCATGCGGAGACGACCGGCCCCTGCGCCCACGAGCCCACCCATCCCGATCTCTTCTGGTACGGCATCCACGGGATCGAGGCCGTGTTTACGGTCATGGGGCCGGAGTGCGCGGCCGTGCGGCGGACGCAGGCCTCCGCGACGGTCGACGAGGTGCAGGGCCGCTGGGCGGGCGGCCGCACGGGCCTGTTCCGCGGCGACGTGACCGGCAAGGCCGCCTTCGGCGGCGTCGTCACGGGCCCGCAGGGCGAGCGGCAGTTGGGCGAGTTCGGCGGCTACCGGCCGCTCGTCGTCGAGATCGTGAAGTTCTTCCGCACGCGGAAGCCGCCGGTCGAACCGGACGAGACGCTCGCGATCATGGCCTTCATGGCGGCGGCCGACGAGAGCAAGCGCCGGGACGGCGCGGAGGTGGATCTCGCCGCCGTGCTCGACCAGGCCCGCCGCGACGCCGCCGCACAGCTCGCGGCGCTCGGCGAGTGAGGCGGGCTCACTCCTGCAGGTCGAAGAGCCGCTTGAGCGCGTCGAGCAGCCCGTGGGGCGGGCCCGAGCGACTCTCACTGCGGAGCGAGGCCAGCGGCGGGTGCAGGAGCTTGGCGGCGTACCGCTCGAAGGCCTGGCGGATCTCCGCCTGCTCCGCCGCGTTAAGAGAAGGCAGACGGCGAAAGAGCCGCTCGAGCTCCGCCTCGCCCGTCTCGCTCCAGCCGGCCCGGAGCTGCTCGATCACCGGCGTTGTGGTGCGATGGTGCAGGTCGCCCATGAACCGCCGGGCCTCGTCGTCGACGATCGCCAGCGCCGCCGGGAGTTCCTGCCGGCGGCTCGCGCGGTTGGCCTCGCAGGCCGCGGCGAGATCGTCGATGCAATACAGCCACGTGCCCGGCCGGCCGCCGATCCGCGGGTCGAAGTCGCGGGGCACGGCCAGGTCGAGGACGACCAACGGCCGGCCCCCGCGGCGGGCCTCGACCCGCGCGAACAGCTCGGGCGACACCACCGGCTCGGTGGCACCGGTCGTGCTCACCACGAGGTCGGCGGCGGCGAGTTCCGCCTCGAGTTCCGCGAAGCTCCCCGGCCGCGCGGCGAGCCGGGCCGCCAGTTCGACGGCGCGGCTGGGCGTGCGGTTGACCACCGTGACGTCGCGGGCCCCCGCCTCGCGGAGGTAGCGGAGCGTCTCGGCCGCCATCTTGCCCGCGCCGAGCAGCAGGATCCGCTTGTCGTCGAACCGCTCGAACACGCCGCGGGCGAAGTCGGCGACGGCCACGCTCGGGATCGAGGTCCGCTCGCGGGACAGCGCCGTCTCCGTCGCCACCCGCTTGGCGGTCCGCAGCGCTGCCTGGAACAGGCCGCCGGTCAGGGGGCCGCTCGTGCGGCTCTCCTGGGCGAGCGCCCAGGCCTGCTTCACCTGCGCGAGGATCTGCGGCTCGCCGAGGACCATGCTGTCGAGGCCCGAGGCCACGCTGAACAGGTGCCGCACGACCGCCTCGTCACGCTCGTGGGCGAGCACCGGGGCGAGGAGGCCCGCATCGATGCCCCGGCATTCGGCGAGGAACGAGACGATCTGCTCCTGCGGCGGCGGGCCGCCGGCCTCGCCCGCGGCGTAGAACTCGAACCGGTTGCAGGTCGAAAGCAGCACGGCCTCCCTACCGGGGAACCGGTCGCGGAACCGCGCGAGCGCGTCGGCGGCCTGCTCGGCCGAGAAGGCCAGCCGCTCCCGCAGGGCGAGCGGCACGGTGCGGTGCGTGCCCCCGACGAAGGCGAGCGTCATGGTACGGCCTCGCGCGACGCGGGGGCCGGCTCGGCGGGCGGCAGGCCATGCCGGGAGGGACCGAGGACGCCCCACAGGATCGAGGCCGCGAGCACGCCGAGGCTGACGACCGCCAGCCGCGCGCCCGTCCGCGGGCCGTCGGGCCGGCGCCGGGCGGCGGTGGCCAGCGCGTCGGCCATGATCAGCCAGGCGACGAGGCCGCCCATCCGCAGCACCACCGGATCGGTCCACGGCACGGTCTCGAGGAGTCCGCTGCGCCGGTTCACGGCGTTGAGCACGATGCCGGAGACGAATCCCGCGGCCGCCGTCCAGGCCGCGATCGCTGGCGTGCGGGCCGTGATCCGCGCCAGCCGCTCGAGGCTCGGCATGCGGAAGCCGGCCAGCGGCGGCTGCTTGCGGGCGAGCCGCCCGGCCTGGATGAGCCACATCGTCCCGGCGACGGCGCCGATCGCCACGCTCACGCTCGCGGCGAGGTTGAAGCTGCCGTGGATCGCGCCCCAGACCTGCGTGGCGGGGCTCTGCGGAAACGCCGCGCGGCTGGAGAGCTGGGCCGCTCCCACGAGCAGGAGCACGACCGGCAGCATGAACAGGCCCACGGGTGTCCGCGGATTGGTGACCGTGAGATAGAGGTAGCCGGCGGCCAGCAGCCAGGCGGCCAGGAGGTACCAGTCGAAGGGGCTCGACAGCGGCACCGCCGCCTCCGTCGCCGCCCGCCAGCCGAGGAACAGCGTGTGGGCGAAGAGGCCGGCCGCGGCGAACCCCACCATCACCGCGCCGCGGACGCCGGAACGGAATACCAGCCGCGACGCCTCGCAGGCCAGCGCCACGGCGTAGCTGGCGGCGAAGCAGAGCACCGAGATGCCGGAGAGACACGTGGCCATCGCGGGGTCCGGAGGTGGGTCCCTCCAGTGTAGGTCCTCGCGGCGGCGTGCCGATGGCGCCGCCCGGCGTCGTATAC
>JBJTHX010000357.1:0-11299 GCA_046094745.1 Planctomycetia bacterium | reverse complement strand
GCCCGGGTCTTCGTGAGCCGCTCCTCGTCGGCCGGTGTCAGCTGGTCGGGAAACTGCACCAGCATCTGGTCGGCCAGGACCTCGGCCTCGCCGAGGATGCCTCCTTCGTAGGCCGGCCCCTGGTAGGCCCGGAGTTTCGCCTGCAGCCCGAGCAGGTGGGCCTGAAGGAGGAAATCGCTGTCGGGGTACTCGCTGCGCAGGAGACCGTAGAAGTAGTCGGCGTCGAGCCACTGCCGGTCGAGGAAGTGGGCGTTGGCCTGGGCCATGACGCTGTCGTCGGCGAGCGATCCGCGGGGGTCGTTGATCCGCACGTGGTCGTAGGCCTTGAGGGCGCGGCCGCGGGTGTCGAACAGCGGCCGGCTGCGGTCGAACACGTTGGGCGCGATCGTCCAGTAGTGGTGCTTCTCGTCGAGCGCGATCCAATACTGGGCGATGAGGAACTGCCGCTGGGCGATGCGGTCGAGATACTTCGTGTTGGCGTACTTCTTCACGAGCTCGTCGTACTGGTCCTCGGCTTTGGGGTACTGGTCGGTGAAGAACCAGCACTCCGCCAGCTGCCACATGGCGTCCTCCTCGACGGCCGAGTCGGGCCAGCGGTCGATCGCCCGCTTGTACTTGACGCTGGCCGCCACGTACTTCTGCTCGCGAAACAGCGCGTCGGCCTCCGCGAGCGCCTGGCGGGCCACCGGCTCGTTGGGGCCGCGGCCCACCATCTTCTTCCAGCGGCGCTTGATGTTGTCGCCCTTGAAGGCGTCCCAGCCCATGTCCCGGTCCGTGGCCGCGAGTTCCGAGGAGATCACCGCGGAATCCGCATCGGCACCGGAGGCGGCGGTGGCGTCGGCGGCGGGTGCCGGCTTGGACCACGGCCACGTCGGCGTCTTCAAGGTGGCGCAGCCGGCCGTCTGGCCCGCGCAGGCGGCGAGCGCGACGAGCCGGGCCGCGAGGCACCGCGACGGCGACGGGTGGCGGGGGACGGTCATTCGGCGCGGGTCCGACGGGTGGCGGGTCGGGGCTGGAGCAGGCGGGCCCCCCGCAGCGGGCGGCCGAGCAGATGGGACAGGTAGGTCGTCATGATGGCCCGCAGCTCCCCCGTGACGGACGCGGCGAGGCGGGCGTCGCGCCAGGCGTCGATGCGGCCCCCAAGCAGCCGTAGAGCGGCCAGTGCGTCGGGCGAGATCGAGACGACGCCCCGCTGGCCCGCCCGGCACCGCGGGCAGAGGCAGCCGCCGGCGAGCATCCCGAAGGGCGTGCGGCCGTGCCCCGGGATCGCGGCGTGGCACTCCGCGCAGGCCGAGAGCGTCGGATCATGCCCGGTGAGCCGCAGGAACGCGAGTTCCGTGGCCACCAGGAGGGCGGGGATGCTGTCGGCCGGCTCATCGAGTCCCGATAACTCCCGGAGGGTGGCATGCGCGCGGTCGAACAGTTCCGGCTGCGGATCGACGTCGGCTGTGAGCGCATCGAGCAACTCGGCGACGTGCATGCCGCCGAGGAACGCCCTGTAACTGCCGCCGACCCGAAACCGGTTCTCCAGGCAGGCCTCGGTGAGCAGGTCGAGGCCTCCCGAGGATTTGCGGAGGACGAGTACCTGACAGGTCGAAAGCAGGTCAAGGGCGGCGTCGAACCCGCTTTTCGGCCGCCACGCCCCCTTTGCCAGAGCCCGCACCTTGCCGAACTCTCGGCAATAGAGGGTGACCACGGAACTGGTCTCGCCGAATGGGACCGTGCGAATCACGATCGCGCGGGTCTTGTCAGCGATCATGGCGCCGCGAATCCCCGAGCCGCTCGACCCGCACCAGGTCGATGCGGCGGCGGGTCGCGGCCAGCACCTCCAGCCGGGCGCCGTGCGACTCGATCCGCTCGCCGACCTCGGGAATGCGGCCGAACTGGTGGAACACGAGGCCGCCGATCGTGTCGAAATCCTCCTCGTCCGGCAAGTGCAGGGCCAGCCGGTCATTGACCGCGGCCACCCGCACGGTCGCCGCCGCCTCGCAGGCGTCCGCGGAGAGCATGCGGATGCCGTCGCTGAAGGCCTCGTCGTGCTCGTCGGCGATCTCCCCGACGATCTCCTCGAGCGCGTCCTCGATGGTCACCAGGCCGCTCACGCCCCCGAACTCATCGGTGACGATCGCGAGGTGTGTCCGGCCCCGCTGGAACTCGCGGAGCAGTTTCTGCACGCTCATCGACTCGGGCACGAACCAGGGGGGCCGCAGCAGCGGCCGGATGGCGTGCGGCTCCGCCTTCGCGGCGCCGGCCAGCCGCGAGAGCACGTCGCGGATGTGCAACACGCCGACGATGTCGTCCGGCGACTGTTCCCAGACCGGCAGCCTCGTGTGGCCGCTCTCGGCGGCACGATGGATGGCCTCCTCCCAGGGCACGGTCAGCGGGAGCGAGATCATGCGGGTCCGCGGCGTCATGATCGCGGCGACCCGCACCTGCTCCAGGGTGATGACGCCGCGGATCATGTCGCGGGCCGTGCCTTCCAGGCTGCCCTCGCGGTGGGCCTCGTCGACGACGAGCCGCAGTTCCTCGTGCGGCCGGTCGGCCTCGGCCGCCGCGCCGCGGCGGCCGGCGGTGCGGCCCAGGGCCGCGGCGGCCCTGCCGAGATGGTGCACCAAGGGGCCGATCAGGACGACCACGGGCCGCCACACGGTCCAGGTGGCGACCACGATCCACGGCCCGGCGAACCGCACGAGCAACAGCGGCAACACCACCAGCAGCAACCACGAGAGCAGGATCCAGCCCGCCACCGCCGAGGCCTCGACGGCGAGCGAGCGGCCGGCGGCCACGAGGCCGCCGAAGGCCAGGAGCGTGGCCGCGACGGCCGAACAGACCACGACCGTGGCCGCAACGAAGGCGATCGCCTCGCTGGCTGCGAGGATCTCGTCGTACCGCTCGGGCCGGCCGCGACGACGGCAGAGTTCCTGGATCACCTGGCGGCGGGCACCGCGGACCGCCCGCGCCTGCACGGCCGCGAGGCTCGCCACGCACAACAAGGCCACGCCCGTCTCCAGGCCGATGTTCGCCGGCAGGCTCATCGGCGGCTCCCCACAGCCGGCGGCGTCGGCAGCCCGGCGGCCCGGAGCAGCACCCGCTCGCGGGCCCGCATCGCCCGGCGGTCGGCCGGGTCGTGGTCGTCGTAGCCGGCAAGGTGCAGGAGGCCGTGGACGACGTAGTAGGCCAGTTCGTGCCGCGGCCGCCAGCCCACCTCCCGGGCGACCCGGCGGGCCGTCTCCGCGCTTACCACGATGTCGCCCCGGAGGCCGCCGTCCGGCGCGTCGTCGGCGAGGTCAAACGTGATCACGTCCGTGGGGCCGGGAACACCCAGCCATTCCTCGTGCAGCCGGGCCATCCGCCGGTCGCCGACGATGAGGATGGAAATCTCCGCTGCGGTGACGCCCTCGCGGGCGAGCGCCCGGCGGACCACGCCGCCGAGCCACCGTGCCGGCACCGCGACCATCCGCTGCCGGTCGAGAACGTGCACGTCGATGGCGGCCGCCTTCCCGGGTCGCGGGCCGCGGGTCCGCCGGGTCGGGGCGGCCACTAGGCGGTCCTCTGGTCGGGATACTTCACGCGGCCGTGGTACACGGCCGTCAGGCTCTTCACCAGGCTCTGCTCGATGACGCCGAGTTCCTCGAGCGTCAACCCGCACTCGTCGAACTGGCCGTCCAGAAGCCGCTTCATGGCGAGGTCGTGCACGAGGCTCGCGATCCGGGCGGGCGTCGGCTCCGTGAGCGTGCGGCTGGCGCTCTCGACGGCGTCGGTGAGCATGAGCACCGCCGACTCCCGGGTGCTCGGCTTCGGGCCGGGGTAGCGGTAGGTCTGCTCGTCGACGTCCTCCCCATGGGGCGCGTTCTGCGAGCGTTCGGTGGCCAGGCGGTAGAAGTACTCGACGAGCGTGGTGCCGTGGTGCTCGGCGATCAGGTCGATGATCGGCTGCGGGAGCCCGTACTGCCGGGCCAGTTCCACGCCCTCCTTCACGTGGGCCACGATGATCAGCGTGCTCATTGCCGGCACCAGGGATTCGTGCCGGTTCTCCTGGCCCTGGTTCTCCACGAAGTAGGAGGGCTTGAGCATCTTGCCGACGTCGTGGAAGTAGGCGCCCACGCGGACGAGCAGCCCCCGGGCGCCGATCGCTTCCGCCGCCGCCTCGCCCAGGCTGGCGACGTTGATCGAGTGGTTGTAGGTTCCCGGCGCGCGGCGGACGAGCTCCTGCAGGAGCGGGTGAGCCACGTCGCCCACCTCCAGCAGGCTCAGGTCGGTGAGGACGCCGAACCACTTCTCGATGAACGGCAGCAGGCCGGTCATGAGGAAGCCCGCCAGCACCGTCCAGGCGCCGATGCGAAAAGCCTCGCCGAGCAGTTGCAGGTCGATCGTGCCCCCCTCGAGCACGAGCGATCGGCCGGCCAGCAGGTTCGCACCGAGGCAGGTGAGGATCGCCACGCCCCCGGCCCACAGGCCGACGTAGATCAGCTTGCTGCGGCTGCGGATGCGTCCCATCCAGAAGACCATCGTCGCCGCCGGTGCCGCCAAGGTCACGTAGTCGGACAGCCCCTGGCCGAGCGCCACGATCACCACGAGCGCCACCTGGGCCATGAGGAGCAGGGCGAGGTCTTCGTCGTAGGCGATGGCGACCGTCATCGCGAAGATCAACAGCGGCACGACCTCGGCCTGCCAGGATTCGCCGGCGACGAGCGTGCACACGAGCACGGTGGCGACCGCCAGCGACAACAGCGTGGCGACGTCGCCGAAGTCGGCGAGCACGTCGCGGTGATGGAGGTGGATGTAGAAGCCGGCCAGGGCGAACATCGCGAGGAACAGCCCCAGCGTGGCCAACGCCCGGGCAGCCGATTGGCGGGCATCCTGCAGGCGGAGAAACTCCCCGTGCTCCCGCTCGAGGAGCAGCAGGCTCTCCGGCGAGAGTGGCTTGCCCGCCTCGGCCAGCAGGTCGTCGGCGGCGTAGCGGACGAACTGCTGCGGCGTCTTCTCGACCGCCTCGCGCTTGGCCCGGTCGGTCGAGTCGCGATCGATCTCCAGCGACCCGGAGAGCCGCGGCTCGATCCAGGCGAAGAGCCGGTCGGCGAACGGCCCTTCGCCGAGCTCCTCCTCGACGCGGTCCTTGAGTCGCAGTTTGGCCTCGCGCAACTGGACGTCGAACACCTGCACGCGGGCCAGTTCCGCGGCATTGCCCAGCGGATGCACGTCGATCTCGGTCTGGCTGCCCTCGTCGATACCGTGCTGGATCTTCTCCAGCACGCCCTTCCGCTCCACCTCCGCGAAGGCGTGGTCGATCGCCTTCTCCACCTCGGTGAGCTTCTCCTTGGTGTCGATCCGGGCCCGGAACCGCTGGAAAGCCTGCTCGGCCTCGGCGATCAACTTCCGGCGGGCGGTGGCCGCCGGGTCGTCGCGGTCGGCCGTATCGGCGGCGGGCTCGGCGGGCTTGTCCTCCGGGGGCTCGGGGGCCACCGGCGGCTCGGCCGCCGCGGCGGACGGCGCTGGCAGAGCGTCGAGTGCGGCGGTCGCATCGGGGGCGAACTCCAGCCACGCCTTGCGGGAGACGGCGGCCAGGGAATCGGCGGCGGCGATCTCGGCGACACGGGTCTTGAGGCCGTCGCGGAGCCGCACGATCGGCGCCTTGTCTTGCGAGTAGACGACGGGCACGAGGGCCGCCGCGCGGTCCTGGGCCGTCCGCGTCCGTTCCGGATCCGGCTTCTCGAAGGGCACGCGGGCGACGATGCCGCGGGGCGGCACCATCCCCGGCCGGAACGGGAACGGCTCCGACCAGCCATGGACCACGACGAGCAGCACGAGGGCCGCGGCCAGGCACACGGCCAGCCGCACCAGCACGTCGGCCCGCGAGACCCGCTCCCAGAGCAGGCCCCAGAAGCCGTGCGGCGCGTCGATCTGCGATCCACGCTTGCCGCGGCGACGGACATTGGAGGCGGAGGTGGGCATGGCGTCAGTGGTCGTAGGCTTCGACGATCCGCTGCACGAGCGCATGGCGGACGATGTCGGCGCCGCCGAGGGCCACGTGCCCGCAGCCGGCCACGTCCCGCAGCCGCCGCATGGCGTCCACCAGGCCGCTCGTGCGGTCGGCGGGCAGGTCGATCTGCGTGGTGTCGCCCGAGATGACCATCTTCGAGCCGTGTCCGAGCCGCGTGAGGAACATCTTCATCTGGGAGACGGTCGTATTCTGGGCCTCGTCGAGGATGATGAAGGCGTTGTTGAGCGTGCGGCCCCGCATGTAGGCCAGCGGGATCATCTCCACGATGTCCTGCTCGGTGAGCCGCTTGAGGACGTCGTAGTCCATCATCTCCCGCATGGCGTCCATGAGCGGGCGGAGGTAAGGATTGATCTTGGCCTGGAGGTCTCCCGGCAAATAGCCGAGGCTCTCGCCCGCCTCCACCGCCGGTCGCACGAGCACGATCTTCCGCACTTGGTCAGCCCGCAGGGCGGAGACGGCCATCGCCACGGCGAGGAACGTCTTGCCACTGCCGGCCGGCCCGGTGCAGAGCACAACGTCGTGGTCGCGGATCGCCTGCACGTAGGCCGCCTGGCCGGCCGATTTCGGCGTGAATTGCCTGCCGGGCCGCTGCACCTCGATCGGTTCGTGCCGCGGCAGCGGTGTCTCGCCGGCGGCCACGGCCAGGAGCCGCGAAACTTCGTCGGCCTCGACGGCGCCGCGGTCGCGGGCGATGCGGTCGAGTTCCTCGAAGATCTCCGTGGCCCGCAGGACGGCCGGCTCCTCCCCTTCGATCTGGATCGCGTCGTCGCGGGCCGACACGCCGACCCCGAGCGCCGAACGGATGCGGCGAAGATGCTGGTCTCGGGGGCCGAAGATGGCGACGAGCCGCTTCGAGTCGACGACCGCGATGGACGTGCGGGGCATCAAAGCCCGTCGGCCGCTGGTGCCGCCGACGGTCTCGGGGAAACGAAACCTCTTGACCTTACTATACAACACCCGCCCCTGACCTCAGAAAACCCCGGAAAAACCTTGTCGCGAGTCCCCCGGGGGCGGTTACCCGGCCACCCACAGCAGCCAGGCGGCCGGGGCCGCCAGGAGCAGCGAGTCGACGAGGTCGAGCACACCGCCGAGGCCGCCGAGCGACGTGCCAGAGTCCTTGGCGCCGAGATCGCGCTTCACGAGCGACTCGGCGAGGTCGCCCGCCATGCCCGCGGCGCCGACCGCGAGCCCGTACGCGAGCCAGCCGCCCCACGGCTGCGCGGCGGCCGGCGACGGCAGCCATGTGAGCACGAGCCATGCCACGGCGACAGAGGCGACGAGCGAGGCGGTGGCCCCTTCCCACGTCTTGCCCGGGCTCAGGAGCGGGGCCATGCGGTGGCGGCCGACGAGCGACCCGACGATGTAAGCGGCGATGTCACCGGCCTTGACGACGGCCACGAGGCTCAACAGCGGCAGGATGCCGAGGAGCTCCACGGCACCGGCGATGGAGGGTCGCGCGAGCAGCCGCAGCGCGACGAGAAAGGACAGGGGCAGCCCGAGGCCGACCGCCGCCAGGACGCCGGCCGCGATGCGGCCGAGCAGGTGGCCGCCGGGTCGATACCGGGCCACGCCCTCGATGAAGCATGCCGCCAACACCGCCATGCAGGCGGCGGCGACCCAGCCCAGGGTCGCCGGGGCGACGGCAGCCGTGCCGCCGCCGGCCGCGGCCGCCAGGACGATGCCCGCGGCGCCGGCGACGACGATCGGACCGGCGACGGGCCGGCCGGCGGCGGCCAGCAGCACGACGAGTTCCCGGGCGCCGAGCGCCGCCAGCAGCAGGGCGACGGGCAGGAGCCACCAGGCGGGCCGCGCTCCCCAGGCCCCTGTCGCGTCGGCCCAGGCGAGGGCCGTGAAGGCGGCGATCACGGCGACGGCCACGGCGGCCCGTGGACCGAACGCCCCGCGGGCGGCCCGCCGGGCCGGGGCATGGGGATCTTCCGGCAGACGGATGGCGGGATCGTTCACAGGGAGGAAAGCCCTCCGAACCGGCGGTCGCGGCGGGCGAAGGCGGCGACGGCCTCGTCGAAGTCCGCCTCCGAGAAGTCGGGCCAGGCCACGTCGGTCACCCACAGTTCCGCGTAGCTGATCTGCCAGAGCAGGAAGTTGCTGATCCGCATCTCACCGGCCGTGCGGATGAGCAGGTCCGGGTCGGGCATGCCGGCGGTGTCGAGCCGGGAAGCGAAGGCTTCCTCGTCGATCGTCGCCGGGTCGAGCCGGCCGGCGGCGGCCTCCGCGGCGAGCCGGCGGGCCGCGTCGACGATCTCGCCCCGGGAGCCGTAGTTGATCGCCAGGCACAGCCGCATGCCGCCGTTGGCGGCGCACATCGCGACCGTGCGGTCAAGTTCCGCGAGCGTCGTGTCGGGCAGGCCATCCCGCCGGCCGATCATCGCCAGCCGGATCCGTTCCCGCATGAGGAGCGACCGCTCCTCGATCATGTACTGCTCGAGGAGGTGCATGAGGAACTGCAGCTCGGCCTCTGGCCGCCGCCAGTTCTCGCTCGACAGGCAGTAGAGCGTCAGCTGACCGATGCCCAGCCGCGCGCAGTGCTCGGTGATCCGACGGACGGTCGCCACGCCGCGGCGGTGACCCTCGATCCGTGGCAGGCCCCGCTGCTGCGCCCAGCGGCCGTTGCCGTCCATGATGATCGCCACGTGCCGGGGCCGGCTGTCGTCACGGCCGGCGGCGGCTGGCTCTGGGTTCACGCCGTGGCCGGCGCGCGGGGCTTGGGCTGGGAGCATGGTGCGAAGCCGGGGCGGTCGATGAGGATCGTCTGGTCGCGGTCCGGGCCGACGGAAGCGATCGTCACCGGCCGGCCGAGCAACTGCCCGATGCGGTCGAGATACCGCCGGGCGTTCGCCGGCAGGGCACCGTGGGCGCGGACGGAGGAGATCTCCTCCGGCCAGCCGGGCAGGGTTTCGTAGATCGGGACGGCCCGCTTGAGATCATCGACGTGGCTGGGGAACTGCTCCACCCGCCGGCCACCGATGTCGTAGGCGGTGCAGATCTTCAGCTCGTCGAAACCGCCGAGCACGTCGAGCAGCATGACCGCGACCTCGTCCACGCCGGAGAGCCGGGTCGTGTACCGCGTGGCCACGGCGTCGAACCAGCCGCAGCGTCGCGGCCGGCGGGTCACCGTGCCGTACTCGTTTCCGCGGTCGCGGAGCCGCTGTCCCGTGGCGTTGTCCTGCTCGGTGGGCAGCGGCCCGCCGCCCACGCGGGTCGAGTAGGCCTTGACCACGCCGATCACGCGGTCGACCCAGCGGCCGGGCACGCCCGATCCGCTGGGCACCCCGAGCCCCGACGAGTTGGAACTCGTGACGTAGGGGTAGGTGCCGTGGTCGACGTCGAGCATCGCGCCCTGGGCGCCCTCGAAGAGCACGCGGCGGCCGGCCTCGACGGCATCGAGGAGGAACGCGGTCGTGTCGGTGACCAGGGGCCGGAGACGGTCGGCGTAGCCGGCGTAGCGGTCGCAGATCTCCGCGGCGTCGAGCGGTTCGGGCCGGCCGTCGGCCGTCTGCCAGGCCGCGAGCATCCGGTTCTTGATGCCGGCGATGTGCTCCACCTTCTCGCGGAAGCCGTCGCGGTAGAGGTCGCCCAGGCGAATGGCCAGGGCGCGGCCGACCTTGTCGCGATAGCAGGGGCCGATGCCGCGGCCCGTGGTGCCGATGGCTTCGCCACCGGCCACGCTGGCGTTGAGCAGCCGATCCTCGGCCACGTGCCAGGGGAAGACGACGTGTGCCCGATCGCTGATCCGCAGCCTGCCGGCGACCGGTACGCCGCGGGACTCGAGGCCGTCGATCTCGCCGATCACACTGGCGGGGTCGAGCACCACGCCCCCGGTGACGATGCAGGCCACGCCGTCACGGAGGATGCCGCTGGGAATCAGCGAGAGCTTCCAGGTCTGGCCGCCCGACACGACCGTATGCCCGGCGTTGGAGCCGCCCGCGTAGCGGACGACGATCTCGTGGTCCTCCGTGAGGATGTCGACGAGTTTGCCTTTGGCCTCGTCGCCCCACTGCAGACCGATGACGCATGTGCCGGGCACGGCGGAGGACCCTCACGGAGCCTGGGAATCGAGGGAGGCTGCGGACGTGAGACCTCCCCACAGAGTGTAAAACCACGAAAAACGCGGTCAAGGCATGGATTTCGGTGGCGGCCGAGGCGACCATGAGGCACCCCAGATGAAACGCCAAGCCGGCACCGTCCACCACGTGACCGCCACCGACCGCGGGCAGACGCTCGCGGCTTTCCTCCGCGCGCGGCTCGGCGGCGCGAGCTGGTCGCGGGCACAGAAACTCGTGCAATCGCGGCACGTGCTCGTTCACGGCAACGTCTGCACCGATGCGGCACGGCGGCTGAAGGAGGGGGAGGTCGTCAAGGTGCTGGAGGCGGCCGCGGCCCCGCCGCCGAAGGCCGACGACGTGCGGATCGTCCATGTCGACGCCGACGTCGTCGTCGTCGACAAGCCGCCATGGTTGACCACGACGCGGCACCACGAGGAGGCTTCGTGGCCCGCCAAACGCCGCCAATTGCAGCCGACGCTCGAGGAACTGGTGCCCGAGGCGATCGCCCGGCACCAGGCGGCCCGGGCCGCCGGCCGGCCGCGGCCCGGCGGCAAGGTGGCCCGCCGCCGGGTGCCGCCGGTGCGGGCGGTGCACCGCATCGACCGGGAGACGAGCGGCCTGGTCGTGTTCGCGCGAAACGTGCCGGCCGGCCGGATCCTCGCCGAACAGTTCCGCCTGCACACCACGCACCGCCGCTACCTCGCCCTCGCCTGCGGCCGTGTTGGCGTTGGCACGATCCGCTCGCACCTGTTCCGCGACCGTGGCGACGGCCGCCGTGGGTCGGCCGACTCCGAGGAGGGCAAGCTCGCGGTCACGCACGTCGCTCCGGTGGAGCATTTCGGCGACGAGTACACGCTCGTCGAGTGCCGCCTGGAGACCGGCCGCACCCACCAGATCCGCATTCATCTCTCCGAGAGCGGCCATCCGTTGTGCGGCGAGCGGGTCTATTTTCCGACCCGCCGGGGCGGCCCGGAGGATCGCTCGCGTGCGCCGCGGGTGATGCTGCACGCGGCCGAGCTGGGCTTCGTGCACCCTGTGACCGGCGACGAGTTGCGGTTCACGAGCGCGCTGCCCGCCGACATGCGCAAGGTGATCGCAGGGCTGCGGAAGAAGCACGCGCCGTAGTCACGACCGCCGCCGGCCGGTTCAGGGAAGCCGGCCGACCTCTCCGCCGGCGATCGTCGCGGCCGCCTCCCAGGCGGCGGCATCGATGGCGTCGGCGACGAACCGCACC
>JBJTHX010000356.1:0-5778 GCA_046094745.1 Planctomycetia bacterium | reverse complement strand
CGGGCCGCCGCCATGGCCGCCGCCGGCGTCGACGTGATCGACCTGTCGGTCGGCGAGCCCGACTTTCCCACGCCCGAGCACATCTGCCGGGCCGCCGAGGCGGCGATCCGCTCCGGGAAGACGAAATACACGCCCGCCGCCGGCATTCCCGCGCTCCGGCAGGCCGTGGCCGACGACTACACGCGGCGGTCCGGACTGGCGACGAAGCCCGCCCAGGTGGTGGTCTCCAACGGGGCCAAGCACTCCCTGCACAACGTGTTCACCGCCCTGCTCGACGACGGGGACGAGGTGATCGTCCCCACGCCCTACTGGGTGAGTTACGCGGAACTCGTCAAGCTCTCCGGCGGCCGGCCGGTGCTCGTCGAGACCAAGATCGAGGACGACTTCAAGCTCCGCCCCGAGGCCCTGCGGGCCGCGGTCACGCCCCGTACCCGGATGCTCCTGCTCTGCTCGCCGAGCAATCCCACGGGCGTGGTCTACGACCCGGCGGAGCTCGCCGCGCTCGCCGACGTCGCGATCGCCGCGGACATCGCCGTGGTCGCCGACGAGATCTACGACCAACTGGTCTTCGACGGTCGCCAGAGCCCGTCGTTTCCCACGCTCCGGCCCGGCCTGGCGGACCGGACCGTCGTCGTGGCCGGCGTCAGCAAGACCTACTCCATGACCGGCTGGCGGATCGGCTGGACGATCTGCCCCGAGCCGCTCGCCAAGGCGATCGGCAACCTGCAGAGCCAGGAGACGAGCAACCCCTGCAGCGTCAGCCAGCACGCGGCGGTCGCCGCGCTCACCGGGCCGCAGGAGTGCGTCGCCGACATGCGGGCGGCCTTCCAGCGGCGGCGCGACCTCGTCGGCGCCCGCCTCGAGGCCATGCCGGGCGTGCGGCTGCCGGACATCGGCGGCGCTTTCTACGCCTTCTTCGACATCCGGCCGGCGCTCGAGCGGTCGCGGGCCCGCGGCGTCGCCACGAGCCTCGAATGGTGCGAGGCGCTCCTCGAGCGGGAGCACGTGGCGCTCGTCGCCGGCAGCGCCTTCGGCGCCGAGGGGCACGTGCGGATGTCGTTCGCCGCGGCCGAGGAGAAGCTCGTGGCCGGCCTCGACCGGATCGCCAGGTTCCTGGCGTGACCGCATGATCGGGGCGGTCGGCATCGTGCTGGCCGGGGGCCGGTCGAGCCGGCTCGGCGGCGACGCGCTCGGCCCCGGCGGCAAGGCGGCCGTGGAGTTCAACGGCCGGTCGTTGCTCGAGCGGGTCGTCACCGCCGTCGCCCCGGAGGTGGATCGCGTGGTCGTCGTGGCGGCACCGGGCCAGCCGCTGCCGGCGGTTCCGGCCGGCGTCGTGATCGTGCGGGACAGTGCGCCGGGCTCAGGGCCGCTGGCGGCGCTCGGCGACGGGCTCCGCGTCGCCGCGGGGTTCGCACCGCCGCCACGGGTGGCGTTCGTCGCGACGTGCGACGTGCCGCTGTTGCGGCCCGCGGTGGTGCGGCTGCTCGTCGGCCGCAGCCTCGCCACGGGAGCCGGCTGGGTCGTTCCCGAGTGGGACGGCCACCCGCAGGTGCTGCTCTCGGTCGTCGCCCTCGACCTGCTGCCCGCGATCGAGGTCCGCCTCGCCGCCGGCGGCCGGGATCTGCGTGGGCTGCTCGAGGCCGAGTCGCCGGCGCGGGTCGAGCGAGTCACGGCCGCGGCCCTCGCGGCGGTTGATCGACGCGGTGACTTCGCCACCGACGTGGACACGCCAGAGGACCTCGCCCGGCTCGCCGACCGCGGAATCCCGCCTTCTGCCCCGTGAGCGGCGCGGCCTATACTCCGCCCCCATGGCGCGGAGACATTCCCGATCCCGGGGCAGTGGATCGCGACGCTGGGCGGTGTTCTCGCTGGCGACGCTCACGGTGCTGGCCGCGGCCGTCTGGATCGCGCCGCGGGTGCTCGTCCTCACCGCCCTGCGGGACCGGCCGCTCGAGGCGGCCCTGGCCGGGATCGACGGCAGTGTGTCGAGCGGCGCCGCCTCATGGCAGTGGCTCGGCGGGATCGAGTATCGCGACATCCTGCTGCGCGACCGGACGGGCCGGGCGATCGTCGCCGTGCCGCGGCTGATCATCGACCGGGGGCTCGCGGCGCTGGCCGTCGAACCGGGGAACCTGGGTACGGTGCGGCTGGTCGGTGCGGAGGCGGTGATCGACGTCCGGGCCGGGGGCAGTTCCCTGGAAGACGTGATCGCGCCGTTTTTGGCGGCGCTGTCCACGGCGGCCGGGGGCGGGCCGGCCTGCGAGCTCGAATTGACCGACTCCACGGTGGAACTGCGCGACCTCGTCCGCGGCGAGGCCTGGCGATTGACGGAACTCAGCGCCGCGGGCACGGTGCGGCCCGACGGGCAGCCGACGGCGTGGACCGTCGCCGGCCGCGTGCGGCACGCCGGCGGCACCGCCGCCCCGGGGCCGGCGGTCGCCGCGGCCGTCACGGAGCAGCGGCTCGACCGCACGACGGTCGCCGCCGCCGCGGCCGCGGCGCTGGCCCGCGACGGGGGCTTCTCGGTTTCGTGTCCCGCCACCGAAGCCGCCATGCGCACCGTGACGGTGGCGTCGCATCGGCTGCCCCTGGGCGTCTCCGCGGTGCTGGCGACGCGGCTGGGCGGCGGCTGGGTCTGCGACGGGCTGGCGGACGTCCGCCTCGACGCCACCCTCGCGGCCGCCACCCGCCGACTGATCGGCACGGTGACGGTGCAGGATCTGGCGGTGTGCCGAGCGGACTCGCTCGTGGAAGTGCTGACCGTCGAACGCTGCGAGGTGCCGGTGGACTGCGAGGTGCGGGACGGCCGCATCGTGGTGCGGAAATTCGTCATGTCGAGCCCGCTCTTTCAGGCGGAGGCGTCGGGCCGGATCCGGCTGCCGACCGGCGGGGCGTGGGAGTGGGCCGAAGGACTCATCGACGAGGATTTCGCGATCGCCGCCGACATCGATCTCGCGGCCGCGGCGCGGGCCCTGCCCGGCGGGATGGCGCTGCGGCCCGACGTCCGCGTCACCGACGGCCGGCTGCAGCTGGCCGCGGCGGCCCATGCCGACGGCGACGACCGGGTGCTCGAGGTGCGGGCGACCTCCCGAGACCTGGCGGCGGTGCAGACCGCGGCGGACGGTGGCGGCGAGCGGCCGCTGCGCTGGACCGATCCGTTCACCGCCTTTCTCAAGGGCCGGCGCCGGCCGGGCGAGAGCCTGCGGATCGAGGACGGGCGGATCGCGTCGGCGGCGATCGAACTGGCGGCAGCGGGCGACGCCCAGGCTGCCTCGATCCAGTGGACGGTCGACCTGGGCCGGTTTGCCGCCGAGGCTGCCGAGGTGTTCGACCTCGGTGGTGCGCAGGTTGCCGGCGATGCCCGGGGCCGGTTCGCCGTCTCGCGGGCCGATCCCCAGGGTCCAGCGACGCTCCAGATCTCGGCCGGCGTCGCGAAACTTGCATTGACCACCCCCGGCCGGCCGGCCTGGGAGGACGCCGAGATCACGCTCGAAGGAACGGCGACCGGCCGGCTCGCCGATGGCGCCGCGCTCGTCGACGAGGCGCACGCCCTCGTGGCCGCGGCCGGCGACCGGCTGGAGGCGACGCTCACCGGTGGCGTGATCGTGACCTGCGACGACGGCGTGCGGCTGCAGGCCGCCGCCGGCCGGGAGTCGATCGCCGCCGACTGCTCGCTCGCGGGCGACCTGGGCCGGTGGCAGCCGCGGCTGGCGGCGCTCTGGCCCGCGGTCGCGCGGAGCGGCACCTGGTCGGGCACGGTCACGGCTTCGGCGGCCCTCGCCGCGCAGGGCGCCGCCTGGCAGGTCACGCGGGCCGGTGCGGAGATCGAGAAGCTCGCGATCCGGGCGGGCGATCGCCGGATCGACGAGCCGCGGGTGGTGGCCACCGCCGCGGGCATCTTTCATCCGGGAACCGGCCGGATCGACGTCTCCTCGGGGGAGATCCTCTCCACGACCCTGTCCCTGCGCACCGGTGGCCTGAGCTGGGTGCCGGACGCGGCCGGCCCGTCGCCCGACCTGTCGGCCCTCGCCGAGCGGCTGCGGGGCAAGGCCCAGTGGCGGGCGCACGCGGGGCGGCTCGCGTCGTGGCTCGTGCCGGCCCGGACGGCGGCGGCCTGGCCCGTCACCGGCGAGCTCGCCGGCATGTTCGAGGTCACCGACACGGCCGCCGGCGTGAACCTGCTCGTGGAGATGACCGGCACGCAGCTAGCGGTCGCGCGGATGACGGCGGCCGGGCGTGCGGGCGGTCCCGCCCAGCCGGTATGGAGCGAGCCGGAGGCGCGGCTCGCGCTCGAGATCACCCAGCCTGCGGGTACCGCCGGCACGCGGGGAGTGCGGGTCGACCGGCTCGGGATCGAGTCGTCGACGGTCGCCATCGCCGCTCGCGGCGGCGTGCAGGACTGGACGGGCGAGCGGATCGTGGAACTGGAGGGCACGGCGGCCTACGACTGGGGACAGGTCTCGCGGCTCGTCGTGCCCTGGACGGGAGGCCGGCTCAAGGTCGCCGGGTCCGGGGCGCGGCCCTTCGCGTTTCGCGGTCCCCTCGGCCGGCCGGCCACCCTCGCGCCGGTGGTCGCGGCCACGACGGAGCCGGCCGTCGTGCCCCTGCCGGACGACTGGCTGTCGGCCGCCCGTGGCGGCGATGCAGATGCCCGGGCAGCCCGCGTGACGCGGCCGGTGAAGGCGACCCGCGGTCCGGAGCCGTCGCTGGCGTCGCTCGCCCGGGGCATCGCCGTCGACACCACCGCCGCCTGGACGGCCGCGGAGATCGACGGCTTCGCGCTGGGCGGCGGCGAGATGCCGGTGCGGCTCTTCGAGGGCCAGCTCGCCTTCGGGCCGTTCGACGTCGCCGCCGCCGGTGGGCGGCTCCGCGGCGCTCCCTGGATCCGGCTGGCCGCGCCGGCCGAGCTGATCGTGCCCCAGGGCCGGCTGGTCGAACGCGTCACGCTCTCCGGGCCGCTGTGCGACCGCTGGGCGGGCTGGATCTCGCCGCTGTTGGGACACGCCACCCACACCCGCGGCGTCGTCACGATCGACATGGCCGGCGCCCGGCTCCCGCTCGCCGACCCCTTCACCGGTGAACTGGCCGCCCGGGTGATCTTCGACGAACTGGAAGTCACGCCGGCGGGGGCCACGCAGCCGCTGGTCAACCTGCTGGCGAAGCTGCAGGCCGTGGTCGATCCCCGGTTCGCCTTCGGCGACAAGCTCGTGCTGCTGCGGGTGCGTCCCGACCCGGTGACGATCCGCCTGGCCGAGGGCCGGCTGTGGCACGAGGGGCTCGTGATGGACTCGGGCCAGCTCGTCGTCCGCTCGCGGGGCAGCGTGGCCGCCGACGGGACGCTCGCCATGGTGGTGGAGGTGGCGCTCCGCGGCGACATCGCCGGTCAGACGCCGGTCGTGGCGCAGTTGTTGCGGACACCGCTGGCGATTCCGCTGAAGGGCACCGTGCACCGCCCGCAGTTCGACGCCCGGCTGCTCAGCGCCGACGCGCCCGACGGGCTGCCGCGGCTCCACCTGAACCTGCTCCATCCGACCCGCGACGACATCGCCGTCGTCGGCCTGATCCAGCCCGACAGCGGCCAGTGGGGCCTCACCGACCTCCAGGGCAGGCTGGTCGCGCGGATGGCCGCGGCCGCGCGGGCCGCGCCCCGTGCCGCCGCCTGGCTCTACGCGCAGCGCCGGCGGCCGTCCCGCACGTCCCGCATCCGCTACGTCGACTCGCCGCGACACCTGCTCGAGGTCGAGCACCACGCCTACCGCGTCGAGCTCGAGCGGCTGA
>JBJTHX010000355.1:0-2706 GCA_046094745.1 Planctomycetia bacterium | reverse complement strand
CGAATAATCGGCGATGAACAGATTGCCGGCGGCGTCGATTGCGCAGCCGAACGGTTGTCCCATCGCCGCGCCGACGGCCGGACCGCCATCCGGCCCCTTTCCGCCCCCGGCGACTAACACAAGTTCATCGTTGTAAACCTTCCCGTAATTCTTGCCTCTTAGTCCGCTGAAAGTCCTGGAGTAATAGCCTCCTCCTAGCGTTAGGAGGTTGGTCATGTTGGAAGAGTTTCTGAAGTCTGAGGGGGTCCCCGAGGGGCCCCCCTCGCCGGCACTGCCCGCAGCGTCGTCGGTGGAGTCGAGTACCACACCGCTGGCCGATGACGAGCCGTCGTCGACCGATTGGGAATCGTTCGCCGGCCCGACGCCGTTGCCGCGGGGCGTGCCGCCGAAGACAAAGCGTCGGCGGGTGACGTTGCCGGAGTTGCTGCCGCCGCCGGAGATCACGCCGCCGCGGCGACTGTTGATCCTCGACACGTGGCGCCGCAGCGGTTTACCGGCCGGCGACTTCGCCGTCTTGGTCGGCGTCTCGACGCACACGCTCTATGCCTGGAAGAAGCGGTTCGAAGAGGAGGGCCCGGCGGGGTTAATGGATCGGCCGCGCGGCGTAGCGAAGGGAAGCAAGCTCCCCGATCTGACGAAGCGGGCGATCCTGATGATGAAGGAGGCCAACCCCGACTGGGGCTGCCAGCGGATCAGCGACATGCTCGTGCGTGGTCCGGCGCTCCCGGCGAGTCCGTCGGCCGTACTCCGGGTGTTGCATGAAGCCGGTTATCAGTTGGAATAGACGCCGACGAAGCCGCATCCGGACCAGGTGCGCCGGTTCGAACGGGCGCGACCGAGCGAACTCTGGCAAACGGATCTGTTTACGTTCATCTTGAAACGGCAGAATCGGCGGGTGTACCTGGTCGCGTTCATGGACGATCACAGCCGGTTCATCACCGGCTTCGGCCTGCATGCGAGCCAATCGGCGGCCTTGGTGCTGGAGGTGCTGCGGGCGGCGATCACCTCCTACGGCAACCCGCAGGAGATCCTCACCGACAACGGTACGCAGTACGTGACGTGGCGGGGGAAGAGCGCCTTCGCTCGGGAGTTGGAAAAGCGGGGCATTCGCCACGTCGTGGCTTCGCCCCGCCGTCCGCAGACACTCGGCAAGATCGAGCGGTTCTGGGGAACCTTGTGGCGGGAATGCCTGGAAACCTCCGTGTTCCTCGACTTGGGCGAGGCCCGGACGCGGATCGGCCACTTCATCGACCATTACAAATTTAAGCGTCCGCACCAAGGGGCCGACGGCCTAGTTCCGGCCGATCGGTTCTTCGGTGCGGCGCCCGAGGTGCTACGGACGCTGAAGGAACGAGTCGCGGCCAACTCGCTGGAGTTGGCGCGACAAGGGGTTCCCCGTTCGCCGTTCTATCTGACGGGGAACGTCGGCGGTCGTCCGTTCAGCGTACACGCCGAAGGAGAGCGGGTGATTCTGACGCGGGAAGGCGAACAACGGGCGGAGGTCGACTTGGTCGGGCCGGCTGACGCAAGCGTCCCGCCTGCGCCGGAACCGGCGGCCGAGGCGTCGGCTTGGCCGACGCCGGTCTGTCCCGACGGTTCGCCTGAGTTCGGCCTAGCGGATGAAACGGAATCGGAACCGCCGGCACCGGGCGTCTCGCCGTTGGACGAAGCTTGGCCGCCGACGTCGTCTGCGGACGATGCAGGAGGCGCGTCATGAGTGCGACTCCGGACCGGAAGAACGGCGAACAGCCGGCCGTCGCGCGACGACTGCGGGGAACGGCGACGGCCGAGGGCGCGGCGGAAGCCGGCGCGGCCGCTCGCCGGTGCGCAGCGGCGATCTTCGAGGTCTGGGCCGGGGTGCGGACGCCGCAGCAAGCGGCGTCCGCGCTCGGGCTGTCGCTGCCCCGTTATTACCAGATCGAGCAGCGGGCCGTCACGGCGGTGGTCGTCGCTTGCGAGCCGCAACTGCGGGGAGCGGGGCCGAATCTGGAGCGACAGATTCGAGGCTTGGAACGGCAGTTGGCGACCAGCCGCCGCGATGCGGCCCGGCTGCAATCGTTGCTCCGGACGTCGCAGCGGACGCTCGGCTTGGCGCCGGTTGCGGTGCCGACTCCCGGCTCCGGCAAGGAAGGCCAGCGTCGCTCGCGGCGGCCGACGGCCCGGGCGTTGAAGGTCGCGGCGGCGCTGGCGCGCGACTCGTCTGGAGCGGATGTCGGCGCAGGGATAGAACGACCGCAGGATTCGGCCGCCGGTTCGGCGACGCGCGTCGTCGCGCCTGCGGTCCACGGCGCAAAAGGAGAGGCCCCGTGAGTCGACTTGGTAGGAAACCGAAGGGAGCGGAACTGGTGACGAACTTGGACGGTTCGGAGACGGCCCGTCGGCGGTTGCACCAGATCGTGCGGGCGCTCGCCGGAAAAACGAGCGTCCCGGAAGCGTGCGCGGAACTCGGCGTCGGCGAGTCGCGGTTCCATCAACTGCGTCAGGAGGCGCTCTCCGGGGCGCTGGCCGCCTTGGAGCAGCGTGAGACGGGCCGGCCGCGGCGGCCGCCCGTTCCCGGCGCAGCCCGCATCGCCGAGTTGGAGGCGGAACTGCGCGAGCTGCGCTGGGAACTCCAGGCGCGTCATATTCGCGAAGAACTGGCCGACGTGCTGCCGAGACGCGCGGCGGCGGTAAAAAAAACGACCGGTCGTGGGGCCGCGGAGCGCG
>JBJTHX010000354.1:0-8063 GCA_046094745.1 Planctomycetia bacterium | reverse complement strand
GGCTGATGATCGGGGCGGGCGTGAACTCCAACGCCGGCCTGGTCGGCAATATCGTCGTCGACGAACAGAACTTCGACATCCTGCGGCTGCCCCGCAGCTGGGACGACATCAAGAACGGTGTCGCCTTCCGCGGCGCCGGCCAGCGGTTTCGCCTCGAGGCCGCACCCGGCACGCAACTGCAGCGGTACATGGCCACGTTCCAGGAGCCGTACCTGTTCGACACGCGGATCGGCCTGTCGCTCTCGGCCTCCTACTACACGCGGTACTTCTACGACTGGGCCGAGGCCCGGACCGGCGGCCGGATCGGCCTCGGCTACCAGTTCGCCTTCGCCCCCGACCTGTCCGTCAACGCCGGCTTCCGCGGCGAGAGCGTGGAGGTGTTCAACCCCCGCGTGCCGGGCGTGCCCGACATCCAGAACATGCTCGGTTCGAACGCGCTCTACGGCTTCTCCGGCGGCATCATCCACGACACCCGCGACAGCCCCTTCCTGCCGACGCAGGGGCACCTGGCGACGTTCGAGTTCGAGCAGGTGGTGGGCACGTTCGTCTATCCGCGGGGCATCTTCGAGGGGCGGCAGTACTTCCTGCTCAACGAGCGGCCGGACGGCTCGGGCCGCCACGTGCTCTCGATCGGCTCGGTGCTCGGCATGTCGGGGCCGAACACGCCGGCGTACGACAACTTCTTCGCGGGCGGCTACAACACCATCCGCGGCTTCGTGTTCCGCGGGGCGAGCCCCCGGCAGGCGGGCTCGAACGGTCAGTTGGCGATCGTGGGCGGTCCGTTCGAGTGGCTCAACACGATCGAGTACATGTACCCGATCACGGCCGACGACACGCTCCGGGGCGTGTTCTTCACCGACTTCGGCACCGTGGAGTCGAACGTCTCGATCAACAACATGCGGGTCGCGCCCGGCTTCGGCTTCCGGATCACGCTGCCGGCGATGGGACCGGCGCCGATCGCGTTGGACTTCGCCTTCCCGGTCGCCTATGCCCCGTACGACAGCAAGCAGATCTTCAGCTTCTTCGTCGGCTTCGCGCGCTAGGTGGCCTATGATCCGAAGCATGAGCGCGCGACATCGCCAGGCTGGCGCGGATGGACCGCAGGAGCGGATCCTCGTCGTCTGCACCCGCTACATCGGCGACACGGTGCTCGCGATCCCGTTCCTGCGGAACCTGCGGCGGGCTCATCCCGATGCGCTGATCGAGGTGTTCGCGGAGCGCGCGGCCCGGGCGGTGCTCGCCGCCTGTCCCTACCATGACGAGCTCGTCGCCTGGGAGCGGCCCCGGCAGGGCTGGCGGGCCTCCGCCGCCTCACTGTGGACCACGGCCCGCTGGCTTCGCAGCCGGCGCTACGCGCGGGCCTATCTGCTCAAGCGGTCGACGTCGGGCGCGCTGCTCGCCTGGCTCGCGGGCATCCCGCAGCGGGTCGGGTTCGCCGGCGAAGGCTGCCGCCTGCTGCTCACGCAGGCCGTCGCCGTCCATCCGGGTCGTCACCAGGTGCAGGCCTACCTCGACCAACTGCGGGCCGACGGTGTGGCCATCGACGACGGCCGCAACGAGAACTGGGTGTCCGCGGCGGCCGCGGCCCGCGCGGACGGGCTGCTCGAGCCGCTGCCGCCGGGTCGGCCGCGGGTGTTCCTCGCCGTCCGCGGCACCGACAGCCTGCGGTTCTGGCAGGCCGATCGGTGGGTGCGGCTCGTCGAGTGGCTCGTCCGCGATCGCGGCTGCGAGATCGTGCTCTGCGGCGGGCCCGCCGACGGCAAGGCGCACGAACGCCTCCGGGCCGCCGTCGGTGCGGACGTCCACGGGCACCTGCACGACTTCTCGGCGGTGGTGCCACTGCAGGACACCGGCGGACTCGTCGCCCGGATGGACCTGTGCATCGGCGTCGACACGGGCCTCGTCCACCTGGCCGCGTCGTTCGGCGTGCCGGTCGTCGTGCTCGTGGGGCCGACCGATCCCAACCAGTGGGCTCCCTGGATGACCTCGAGCGAGGTGGTGCGGTCCCCGCGGGTCGTTCGCAGCCTCCGCGACCGGCTGCGGGCGCGGCTCGGTGTGGCGGTCACCGCGGCCCTGCGCTGGCCGCTCGGCCGGGCCTCGATGGACGACATCGGCGTGGCGGAGGTGATGGAGCGGGTGGACCGGCTCCTGCCGTCGGCCAGGTCGGCGCCGGATCCCGAGCCGGCGGTGGTGCGGACGATCGACTTCCGCGACGGCGGCTTCACCTACGCCGTGGTGAGCCGGACCGCCGCGGCCGAGCCGGCGACGAAGCCGCTGGCCCACGCCCACTGAAAGTTGAAGCCCCCGATCCGGCCGTCCACGTCGAGGATCTCGCCGGCCAGGAAGAGTCCCGGGCAGAGGCGGCTCTCCATCGTTTCCAGCCGGACTTCGGCCAGCGGCACGCCACCGGCCGTCGCCTCGGCCACGGCGAAGCCCCGGTCGCCCGTGACCGGCAGCGGCGTGGCGGCGACGAGCGCCGCGAGCCGCCGGCGGGCCTCGCGGGGCACGTCGCCGGTCGCCGGCACCTCGGCGAGCCCGCACAGGGCCCGCGCGAGGCGGTCGGGCAGCCGCTCGCGGAGCGTTGCCAGGGCTCCGCGGCGCTGGCCCTCAACTGGCTGCCGGGCTCCTCCGCCGACACCGTCGACCGGCTGCTCGTCGAGGGCCAGCCGCACGCCGGGATCGTCGGCCCGGGCCATGAGCCAGTGCCGGCTCGCATCGAGGATCGCCGGGCCCGAGAGGCCGACGAGCGTGCACAGCGTGCTGCCGGTCGTGGCGAACAGCCGCCGGCCCGTGGCCGACGAAAGCGCGACTTCCGTCGGCAGCGTGAGGCCGGAGAGGGCAGTGATCCAGTGGCCCGCCGGCAAGACCAGCGGCACGAGCGCCGGCACGATCGGGCTGGTGAGCGAGTGGCCGAGTGACTCGGCGAGCAGAAATCCGCCGCCATCGGAGCCCGACTTCGGCAGCGACCGGCCGCCGGTGCAGAGGATCACGGCCCGGCAGCGGATCGCGCCGGCCAGCGTCTCGGCCACGAAGCCGTCGGCCGTGCGGACGAGCCGCTCGACCCTGGCCGGATGCACGAGGGCGGCGCCGGCGGCACGGGCCTCCCGGACGAGCGCGTCGAGGACCGTGCGGGCGGAGTCGGTCACGGGAAACAGCTTGCCCGTCTCCTCCCGCTTCAGGGCCACGCCCGCGGCCGCGAAGAACCGCACCGTCTCCGCCGCGTCGAAGCGGCGGAGCACCTTCCTGATCGCCGGCGGCGTGCTGCCGGCGTAGTCGGTCTCGCGGACCTCGACGTGCGTGACGTTGCACCGGCCGCCACCGGCCACGAGGATCTTGGCGCCGAGTTTGCGGGCGCCGTCGACGGCCACGATCGATGGCGTTCGGCCGGCCGCCGCTGCCGTGCGGCCCGCCCAGGTGGCCGCGAACAGGCCCGCGGCGCCGGCGCCCACGACCAGCAGATCGGCGGCGGAGGGCACCGGGGGGAGGGGTTCTGCGGGTGGTGCGGGCGGCGGTGGCGGCATCGGGCTGTCCGGGGTCGGAAACGCGGGCACCGGAGTCTGGACCCGCCCCGGGAGGCAATCAACAATCGAGGCTCTCCCGGGAGGAAATCATGCCGTCGCAGATGGGCAAGCGGGTGCTGGCGTGGTGGATGTGCGGCGCGGTGTTCATTCCCGCCGCGGCCGGCGGCGCCGACTGGCCGCAGTGGGGCGGCACGCCCGCCCGCAACATGGCCGCCGCGGAGACCGGCATCCCCGACACCTTCTTCCCCGGCAAGAAGAAGCGCGACCATCTCGGCTTCGACCCCGCCACCGCGCGGAACGTGCGGTTCATCGCTCGGCTGGGCAGCGAGAACTACTCGGCCCCCGTGGTCGCCGGCGGGCGGATCTTCATCGGCACCAACGACGAGGACCTCGACGACCCCCGCTTCCGGCCCACCGAGGGGGGCGTGTTCCTCTGCCTCGACGAACGGACGGGCGGTCTCGTCTGGCGGCTGGTGGTGCCGAAGCTGGAGATCGACCGCTCGAAGGTGAGCGAGGACTTCGACGCCATGAACCTCGGCATCTGCTCGACGGCCACGGTCGAGGGCGACCGCGTGTACCTCGTCACGAACCGCTGCGAGGTGGTCTGCCTCGACGCCGACGGCCTGGCCGACGGCAACGACGGCCCGTTCACGGCGGAGGCCTCCTTCTCCGTGCCGGAGGGGGCCGCGCCGGTCGAACTCGGGCCGCACGACGCCGACATCATCTGGCGGTTCGACATGCTCCGCGACCTGCCGGTGTTTCCGCACGACGCCTCCAACTGCGGCATCCTGGTCCTGGGCGAGCAGCTCTACGTGGGCACCGGCAACGGCGTCTACGACGGCAAGGTGGTGCTGCCGACGGCGCCCACGCTCGTCGTCCTCGACAAGCGGACCGGCGGCCTGCTCGCGCGGGACGACGGCCGCATCAGCGCCGACGTGTTCCACGGCCAGTGGTCGTCGCCGGCTGTCGCGATGCGCAAGGGGCGGCTGCTGGTCGTCTACGGCGCCGGCGACGGCGTCTGCCATGCCTTCCGCCCGTGGGCCGCGGGCAGCGGCGTCCTCGAGGAGGCCTGGCGGTTCGACTGCAATCCGCCCGGCTACCGCGCGCGGGGCGGCGTGAAGATCGACTACTGGGCGCTCGTCCGTGGCGCCCCCAAGGACCTCGACGGCGAGGGCATGCTCGTCAGCCCCAGCGAGATCATCGGCACCCCCGTGGTGCACGGCGGACGGATCTACGTGGCGATCGGCCAGGACCCGATCCATGGACCCGGCCGCGGCGCGCTGTCCTGCTTCGCGATCGACGGCGCGGGGGACGTGACCGGCACGGCCACGGTCTGGCA
The DNA here is from genome assembly GCA_046094745.1 of Planctomycetia bacterium. GTDB lineage: Bacteria > Planctomycetota > Planctomycetia > Pirellulales > UBA1268 > QWPN01. Next base: position 3,203 of record JBJTHX010000354.1, on the reverse strand, counting down.
GTACCTCGGCATCGGCCGCACGCTCTCGACCGTCTCGATCGCCGACGGCCTGCTCTACGCGGCCGAGCACGCCGGCAAGGTGCACTGCCTCGACGCGGCCACCGGCGGGCTCCTCTGGGTGCACGACACGCGCGATGAGATCTGGTCGAGCACGCTCGTCGTCGACGGCAAGGTGTTCGTCGGCACCCGCAAGGGTCTCACCGTGCTGGCGGCGGGCCGGGAGCGGCGGCACGTCGCCGACATCAAGCTCGGCACGCCGGTCTGGTCGGTGCCGACGGCGGCCAACGGCACGCTGTTCGTCGCCTCGCAGAAAAACCTGTGGGCCGTCGCCGCGCCGCCGGCCGAGTGAGGCCCGAGCCGGCTCACCAGCGGTGGTGGACGAGCGGCCGGATCATGTCGTCGTAGATTTCCTGGACGGTGGCGATCGTCCGCGGATCGAGCGCTGCCAGGTCCGCAGCCGCGGCGTTGTCGCGAACCTGGTCGGGCCGCCGGGCGCCGGGGATGACGGTGGAGACCGCGGGGACCGAGAGGATCCACCCGAGGGCGAACTGGGCGAGCGTGGCCCCGGGGGGCACGAGCGACCGCAGTCGCTCGACGGCGTCGAGGCCGGTGCCGTATTCGACGCCGGAAAAGGTCTCCCCCTTGTCGAAGGCCTCGCCCTCGCGGTTGAACGAACGGTGGTCCGCGGCGGGGAACTCGGTCGAGCGGGTGAACCTGCCCGAGAGCATGCCGCGGGCCCGCGGCACGCGGGCTATGACGGCCACGTTGCGGCGCTGGGCCTGCTTGAAGAACAGTTCCGCGGGCCTGAGGCGGAAGGCGTTGAAGATGATCTGCACGCTCACGACGTGCGGGTATTCGATCGCCTTGAGCGCCTCCTCGACCTTCTCCACGCTGACGCCGTAGTGCCGCAACTTGCCCGCGGCGACGAGGTCGTCGAGGAACCCGAACACCTCGGGGCGGTAGTAGACCTCGGTCGGCGGGCAGTGGAGCTGCAGGAGGTCGATCCGCTCGACCGCGAGGTTCGCGAGGCTGCGGTCGACGAAGGCCTGGAGGTTCTCCGCCGAGTAGCCGGCGACGGTCTGCTCCGGCAGCCGCCGGCCCGCCTTCGTGGCCACGAAGAACGGCTCCGTCCGCTCGCGCCGCAGCCGGGCGATGAGCCGCTCGGAGCGGCCGTCGCCGTAGACGTCGGCGGTGTCGAAGAAATTGATGCCGCAATCGAGGGCGGCGTGGAGCGTGGCCAACGCCTCGCGCTCGTCGGCACCGGCCCAGTCGCTGCCGCCGATGCCCCAGGCTCCGAAGCCGATCGCGGAGACCTGCCAGCCCGTTCTGCCGAATGTTCGCGTCTGCATGGCGGCAGTGTAACCGGCACGCGGCGCCAGGGGGCGGCCGCTTTGCCCTCGCGGGCGGCGCGCCGCTCGAGGTGCTGCGGAACGGCACCGGCAGCGCCGTAGCAGCCGCGCCGCCGACCCGTTTGTCGCGTCGCCGCGGCGGGCGATATCCTGCGGGCAGGAGGCTGGCGATGAAATCGGCGTGTCTCGTGCTCGGTTGTGGGCTCCTGGGTGGCATCGTCGGCCATCTCGCGTTCGGCTGGCTCCTCACGCAGGGCTACTACGGCATGGTGCTGCCGGGCGGTCTCGTCGGCATGGCGGCCGGCCTGCCCCGCGGCGAATCGCGGATCGTGCCGGTGATCTGCGGCCTCGCCGCCCTGCTGCTCGGGCTGTTCACGGAATGGCGGTTCTTCCCGTTCAAGATGGACGGGAGTTTCGCGTTTTTTCTCCGGCACCTCGATGAACTGAAGCCCGTGACCTGGATGATGATCGGGATCGGGGCCCTGATGGCCTGGTATGTCCCGTTTCGACGGGTCGACGGGCTTAGTTCGGAACCATCCACCTGAGCGGCCCGGCCTGGAGCCACACGAGCAGCCCCATCAGGGCGGCCAGGGCGAGGGAGTGGGGGAAGACGCGACGCAGGATCGTGCCCTCCTGCCGGTGCGTGCCCGTGGCCGTGGCCGAGACGACGATGCTTTGGGCGTCGATCATCTTGCCCATCACGCCGCCGGTGCTGTTGGCGGTGCACGTCAGGAGCGGATCGAGCCCGAGCTGCTCCGCCGTCACCCGCTGCAGGCTGCCGAACATGGCGTTGCTCGACGTGTCGGAGCCGGTGAGGGCCACGCCGAGCCAGCCGAGGAGCGGGGCGAAGAACGGATAGAACTGTCCGGAGCGGGTGAGGGCCAGGCCGAGCGTGACGTCGGTGCCGGAAAAGCGGGTCACGAAGGCGAGCGCGAGCCTCGCGGTGATCGTGACGAGCGACCCGGCCAGGCCGCGGAGCGTGGCCAGCCAGATCGCCCCCGCCCGCCGCCAGGGGATCCCCAGCCAGGGAACCGCGAGCAGGGCCGCCGCGAGGATTCCGGTGCCGGCGGCCGAGAGCCAGTTGAGCCGGTAGACCGCCCGCTCCACCTCCACCGCCTCACGCGTGGCCGGCGGCACCTTCGCGACGCGGCCGTCGAGCCGGGGAACGGAGAACTCCGGCGCCACGATCCCGCGCGGCAGCACCACGGTCGTGCCCGCGGCCGGGGGGCGGCCCTCGAGCAGCGCCTTCACCGGCGGCAGCCCCCAGACGAAGACGGCCGCCGACAGAAACGCCCACGGCGCCCAGGCCCAGGCGACCGCGCGGAGGGGCATGGCCACGGGATTGCGACGGGCCCGCGGCACGGTGGCCGAGTGCCGCCAGATGTCACGGGGCCGCCAGACCCGCAGGAACGCGGCGAGGGCGACGAGGCTCGCCACGCCGCCCACCACGTCCACGAGCGCCGGCCCCACGAAGTTCGCCATCGCGAACTGCACCGCCGCGAAAGACGCACCGCAGACGAGCACGGCCGGCCAGACGCCGACGAGGCCCCGCCAGCCCGCCATCGCCGCCACCATCCAGGCGGGCACGAGGAGGGAGAAGAAGGGGAGTTGCCGACCGGCGAGGGCCGAGATCGCCTGCTCGTCGAGGCCCGTGACCTTCGCCAGCGTGACGATCGGCGTGCCGAGGGCCCCGAAGGCGACCGGCGCGGTGTTGGCGAGAAGCGCGACACAGGCCGCCTCGACCGCGGGAAACCCGGCGCCGACGAGCAGCGCCGCCGAGATCGCCACCGGGGCCCCGAACCCCGCGGCCCCCTCCAGGAACGCCCCGAACGATAAGGCGATGAGCAGGGCCTG
>JBJTHX010000353.1:0-5143 GCA_046094745.1 Planctomycetia bacterium | reverse complement strand
CGGTGGGCCGTGTGCCGATGGCAGGCGGGATCGAGTGCGACCCGGAGTCCCCCGGCTTCCGCCGGGGGCTTGTTGGAGGCACAGCACCGATCTCCGCACCGTGGTCTGCCATGCGTGGCGTTACCGCCGGGTTTTCCAAGTCGATCGCCGGCCGTGGAAGGCCGGCGTCCCGTCCGGGGAACCCTTGGCGTTCCCCGCGACGGGCGTAAGCCTGCGGGGGCCAAGGTTTCCCGCAGGGTGATCGAAGTCGATCGCCGGCCGTGGAAGGCCGGCGTCCCGTCCGGGGAACCCTTGGCGTTCCCCGCGACGGGCGTAAGCCTGCGGGGGCCATGGATGGCCCCGCAGGCGCGATATCTAGTACGCCAGCCCCAACCGGAACATGATCGTGCTCGGCAGGTCCTGGTACTGCGGCGGGCCGTCGACGTAGAAGAGCTGCCGGAAGAAGACGTAGCCCACCTCGAGGTTGCCGGCCAGACCCGTCGCCGACTTGGGCACGAACTCGGTGCCGAGGGCGACGCGGATGTCGTTGTAGTCGAACGGCGAGATGCCGTCGTACTTCGGCGTGCTGCGCCGGAAGGTCCAGGCGCCGCCGCCGTACTCGCCCGACACGTAGCCCCACCAGGCATGCCGGGGAGTCTCGATGAACCGCTTCGCCGCCTTCGGCGCCGGGAAGAAGATGTCGTACCGCGAGTTGGCATCGGGAACCCACGTGACGCCCACCGCAGGCAGCAGTTTCACCAGATTCCGGTCCAGGTAGACGATGCCCGCCTTGCCCTGCATCGTGGGTGTGAGTTGGAGCGTGCCGATGGCCCGGCCCATGAGTCGCCAGCTCTGCCAGACGAACACGTCCCAGTTGGTGTAGATACCGACCCGCAGCCCGAGCTCGGCGCCGAACAGCGGCGTGAACTGTGGGTTCCAGGCCGTGTCGATGAACACGTCGTAGGTGTTGGGGGGCAGGTCGGCATTCATCGAGTCGGTCGTCTGCGGGCCGTCCCAGAGCTGCAGGCCAAAGCCCGGCGTGATGAGCAGCGGTGCGTGGTTGAGGTTGGCCGGGGAGTTGTGGAAGAACGGCAACGCGAAGGTGACGGTCGTGTCGAGTTCGTTGACCCCGACCCGCGTGCCCTGGCCGTCGCCGAGCAGGTAGGCCCAGCTGCCGCGGGCCCCCTGGTAGACGTGCATCGTCTGTTGGTAGGTCTGTTGGAACGAGGACCCCTGGGCGGGATAGCCCGCGGGAAAGAGTGCCCCCGGCTGGCCCGGCGGCGGGGTGCCCGGCGGGGCGACCAGCGACGGCGCCGCGGTGGAGTAGCCGGGGTAGCCGGGCTGGCCGCTGATCGCGGAGGGCGCCCAGGTGTTCGGCTGCGGGGCCGAGAGCAAGGGCTGCGAACCGGGTGGCGCGTAGGCGTCCCAGGTGGGCGGGGGCGGGGCAAGCGATCCGGCCTGCGCCAGGCGGTCGAGCGACGAGGCGGCCGGCGGTGGCAGTTGCACCGTCTGCGCGGCGGCCCACGGGCCGCTGCACAGCAGCGCGAGCACGACCGGCGCGGATGCCGGGATTTTCCGCATGGCGGACACCTGTCGCAGCCCGTCGCCGGCCGGCGACAGCCGGAGAGACGGGGGGTGGGGGGTACCGCGCGGCGGCGCACAGGGTCAAGGCCGTGGGGCCGCCCTGGCGAGTTGGCTCGCCAGCGGCGCATCCGCCATAAGATCAGGTCCTCCTCCGCGTTCGCCCGTCGCCCGAGATTGCCAGGCCGCCCCCGCCCCATGTCGCCATCCTGCCCCGTCCCCGACGGCATCGATCCGCAGGTGCTCCGCGCCGCCGGGTTCGCCAGCGTCGAAATCCTTGCCGAGGCCGGCTCCACGATGGAGCGGGCGCGAGAGTTGGCCGCCGCGGGGGAGTGTCCGCTGCCGGCCGCCGTCGTCGCCGACCGGCAGACGGCCGGCCGCGGTCGCCGCGGGGCGCACTGGTGGCAGCCGCCCGGCAGCCTCGTGGTGAGCATCGTCGTGCAAGCGGCCCGCGGTGGCCCGCCGCCGCCGAGTTGGTCGCTCGCCTGTGGCGTCGCGCTCGCCGAGACGCTGCGCGAGATCGAGCCGGCGGTGGCGGCGGTCGTCCGCTGGCCCAACGACATCGAGGTGGCCGGCCGCAAACTCGCCGGCATCCTGGTCGAGGCCGTGGCAGCCGGCCGCGTCATCTTCGGGATCGGCGTCAATACCACGGGCACCGCCGCCGACGCGCCCCCGCCGCTTCGTTCCCGGGTCGCCACGCTGCCCGACGTCGCCGGCAGGAGCGTCGCCCGTGAACGGGTGCTGGCGGCATTCCTGCCGCGGTTTCGCGGACTGCTCGCCGCAGTCGCGGCGGATCCCGCCGCGCTCGCCGGCCGCTACCGGCCGCTGTGCGGCCTCGAGGGCAAGGCGGTCACGATCCACGTCGGCCCGGAGCGGCACCGCGGCATCTGTCGCGGGATCGCCGCCGACGGGTCGCTCGTGCTCGACACGTCCACGGGCCGGATGCAGTTCGCCTCCGGCAGTCTCACCGACCCGGCCGACGTGTGGTGCGGCGGCGGGTAGCGGATCGCGGGCGGCCCGCCCGTTCGGCATACACGCACACTTCGCGGCCGCCCGTGGAGAGTTGCCGCGCCCGGGGGGCGTAGCCCCATTCGCGAAACGTCGCCAGCCATGCGGGCAGCGCCTCGGCCCGCGACCAGGCGGGCAGCTTGAGCGTGGCCACGATCCCCTTGGGCCGTACGCCCGGCGCGGTCACGACGCGGCCGAGGGCCTCGAGCGTGCTCACCGGGTCGATGTTCATGTCGGACACGATCCAGTCGAAGCCGCGGAAGTCCCGCAGCTTCACGTCGCGGGACCGCTTCCGCCAGTGCGTGAACCGCGGCTGGGCCGCGACCCGCTCGTCGATCAAGGCGGGATCGACGCCGACCACGTGGAGGCCGGCCTCGAGGAGCCGTGGGCACGATCCGCCAGGCGCGCCGCCGAGTTCGCAGGCCCGCTCGCCGGGGCCGAGGGGGATGCCGAAGGTCGCGATCGCCTCGTCGAGCTTCAGCCACGCCCGCGAGACCTTGTCCGCGGGCAGCGGCACCGGGTACATCCCGCCGGGCCACCGGCTCGGCGGCGCTGCGGCCCGGTGCCAGCCGACCCACCAGCGGTCGGCCGTGTCGATCACGCAGTCGAGGACGCGGTCGCCGGGGGCCGCGATCGCGGTCGTGTCGGCCGCGAGGCCGCAGGCCTCAAGCAGGGCGCGGCGGATCGCGGAGACGTCGGTCTCGGACCGCGGATCGCGCGGGAAGACGTGCACGTTGGCCCAGTCGGCGGCGCCGGCGAGCGCCGTCGCGGCCGCGACGAGCTCCGCGGGAGTCGCGGCCGTGACCTGACCCAGCGAGCGGATCACGGCCCGCGCGAAGACGAGATCGGGAAAGAAGTCGTCCGGGGGATCGAAGCCGTCGGGGAGCCGGAACGTGACCACGCCGCGCCGCCAGGCGCCGCGATGCAAGGCCGGCAGCAACTCCTGCTGCCGCCGGCAGAGCTCCTCCTCGGCGCCGCCCTGGCAGACGACGAGGAGAAAGCCGCCGGGCCGCCGCTTCCCAGTGGACGGACGTGCATCAATGGAGGCAGGGGCCGCGGAACGCATGGGGACGATCCTAGCCGCACCGCACGGCCAAAAAATCAGGCCGGCCCGGGCGCCCAAGGGCCCGGGCCGGCCTTTCTCGTCTGAACGCTGACGCCCTCATCCGGCGCCGCCGAAGCGACACCGACGGAGGACGAAGGGCAGGCCGTCGAAACGGACTGCGGAACCCCACGCATGGGGTCCCGGGCGGAGCATCCTTGGCGAACCCGAGGGTTGCGCCGTGTCGAAAAGACGCCCGGGCGGTGGTCCGAAGAGCCCCCGCCGGATGCCTTCCCGACGGATGGCTCAGCCGTGGCCCTTCTTCTTCTTGGCAGCCTTCTTGGCAGCCTTCTTCTGCTACTTCGCCATGGAAATGGCACCTTGCCGCGAGCATCCGAACACGCATCTCACGTCTCTTCCCGCGGATGCTCCGTGACGGAAAGAGACGACGATTCGCCGGACGTTCACCACGATCGCTCGCGGTTCACATCCGACGATTGGAGAGTTGTGAGCGATGGCGGCGAAAACTGTCAAGAGAAAATCGTGGAAAAAATCACACGTTTCCCCGCGGGTTGGCAGACCTTGCCGGCGACGGTCACCCGTCACCCGCCCCCGGCGTCCGCCCTACAGGTGCCGCAGTGCCCACGATTGCAAGACCGCAACCTGCCGCGAGAAGTCCTGCTCGGCGACGCCGATCGGGCTTTTGAAGAAGCAGGCGAGCCATTCGAGCCCGCCTGTCTCCCCAGCCCGCATCGCCCGGTCCACGAGCCGCACCAGATCGAGCACGAGGGGTGCCGCGAGGATCGAGTCGCAGCCTTGCCAGGTGAACTGGAGCGTCATCGGGGTGCCCAGGAATCCCTGGAAGTGGACGTGGTCCCAGGCCGTCTTCCAGTCGCCGAGGCTCCGGATGTACTCGATCGAGACGTGGGTCTGCGGCGGGTAGCCCAGGATGGCGGCGAGCAGGTGGTCCTTGCTCCGCACCTTGGCCGCCTTGTTTCGCGGGTCATCGAGCACCCGGCCGTCCATGTTGCCGAAGATGTTGTGGCCCACCCAGCTCAGGACGTGCAGATGCCGGGCGGCGAACATCGGAGCCAGCACGCTCTTGAGGAGCGTCTCCCCCGTCTTGCCGTCGCAGCCCGCATGGGCGATGCCGCGGTCGCGTGCCAGTTGCTGCAGGCATTCCGGCGTCGCCCCGGTCGAGGGCGTGAAGTTCACGTAGGCGGCGCCTGCCGCGGCGGCCGCGAGAAAATAGAGGCTGCTCGGCGGCAGGGGGCAGGCGGCCGGGTCGTCGAGCAGGGGCTCGACCTCGGCGAAGGCGCGCGGGATCGGCCGGGCCGGGGGCGGCTCGGTCGAGGCCACGTTGACCACCACGACGCGGTCGACCCGCTCGGTGGCGGCGGGCGTGTATTTCGTCTTCCCGGAGCGGATCGCCGCCTCGGCGGCCCGGCAGATGTGCTCGGGCGTGGGAAAGTCGGGCTCGCCGACCGACAGGTCGATCACGTCGACGCCGGCGGCGGCCATGGCGGCGGCCCG
>JBJTHX010000352.1:0-3603 GCA_046094745.1 Planctomycetia bacterium | reverse complement strand
CGCCGCAGGCGACCCGGCCCCGGCCGGAGGCCGGGGTCTACAGACATTTGGTGGCTGGCACCTTTTTCCCTCACTCCGCCATCACGCCGGCGAGGATCCGGTCGTTGTCGCTGTCGGCGATCACGAGGCGGCCGGCCGGATCGAGGCAGCATCCGTGGGGCCGGTTGAGCGCGGTCGAGCGCAGGTCGCGGCCGACGGCGGTGCCGGCGCGGGGCGGTGTGCCGGCGACGAGATCGATGCGGCCGCTCGCCGGGTCGTAGCGGCGGATGCAGTGGTTCTCCGTGTCGACGATGAGCACGCGTCCCTTTCTGTCGAGGGCCACGTACTTCGGGCCGGCCAGGAGCGCCGCGCGGCCCGGCCCGCCGTCGCCGGCGTAGCCCGACCGGCCGGAGGCGTTCACGACCGTGCGGATCGCGTTGCCGCGGATCTCGACGAGCGCGTGGCCCTCGCGGAGCACCAGGTAGATCGTGCCATCGGCCGCCTGGCAGGCCGCCCGCGGGCCGACGAGCAGCGCCTCCAGGGGCGGGCTGCCGTCGACCGGCCTGCCCGCCTGCCCGTTGCCGGCACCGGCACCGCTGGCTTCGGCGGCGACGGCGGCCCGGCGGCGGCCGCGGCGTTCGACCAGGCCTACTGCGGCGCGGCCGCGCCCGACGGGCGGTCGCTCCTCGTGGCCGACCTGCAGAACAAGCGGCTGCGGCGGGTCGATCTCGTCGCCGGCACCGTTTCGACCGTGGCCGGCAACGGGCAGGCGGGCAAGCCGGTCGACGGCAGCCCGCCCCTGGAGACGCCGCTCGTCGGCCCGCGGGCGGCCTGCCAGGCGGCCGACGGCACGATCTACCTGGTGCTCCGCGAGGGCCACGCGCTCGTCGAGATCCGCGGCAACGCGATCCGCACGGTCGTGAACGCCTCCGGCCGGTCGGGCTATGCCGGCGACGGCGGGCCGGGCCGCGCGGCGCTCCTGGCCGGCCCCAAGTACGTGGCCCTCGACCAAAAGGGCCGCGTGCTCATCGTCGATACGGAGAACCACTGCATCCGCCGCTACGACCCGCCGCAGCCGCTTGTTCTGCAGATCGGCCACGAGGAGCGACCGCCCGTCGGGCGCGGCCGCGCCGCAGTAGGCCTGGTCGAACGCCGCGGCCGCCGCCGGGCCGCCGTCGCCGCCGAAGCCCGCGGTGCCGGTGCCGGCCACCACCGCCACCGTGCCCGCGCCGGGATCGAAGGCCCGGATCTGGTGGCGGAACGTGTCGGCCACGCAGACGCGGCCGTCGGCGGCCCCGGCCACGTCGTGCAGGCCGTTGAACCGCACGTCGGCCGCGGCCGTCGCGGTGTCGACCGGCAACTTCGCGCCGTCGGCCGTGACGTGGAACCGCCCGGCCACGAACGCGACCTGCCGGGAGCCGGGGTCCGCGCGAAACAGCCGGTTGCCCCGCGCGTATTCCACGCCGTACATCCGCCCCGCGCGGTCGAAGGCCACGGCGAACGGCTGGTTGACGTGGGCGGGATCGGCGGCCTCGGCCACGCGGCCGCGGGGATCGCCGACGAGCACTTCGACGTCGGCGGGGCAGGGGGCGGCGCCGGCCGCGACGAGGATGCCCGCGAGGAGACGGCAGACGACGCGGGGCGGCACCTTGTTCATGCCAGCAACTCGCGCAGCACCTCGAGGTGGCGGGGCACGGCCGTGAAGGCGTCCTCGGCGGCCTCGTACTCGAGCGTCACGAAGCCCTGGTAGCCGCCGTCCCGCAACAGCCGCACGACCCGCGCGGCGTCGGCCGGCTCCTTCGGGCCGTCGGCCGCCCGCTGCACCTCCACCTTGTGCTGCACGTTCACGGCGTAGGGAACGCAGCGGGCGATCTCGGCGTAGGGGTCGGCCACGCGGAAGTTGCCCGTGTCGAGGTTCACGCCGAGCCACGGGCTCTTCACCGCCCGGACGATCTCCAGGAGGCCGTCGGCCGTGGCCACGATGCCGCCGTGGTTCTCCAGGCCGAGCATCACGCCCGCCCGGCCGGCGTGCTCCGCGCAGGCCTCGAGCGCGGCAATGCAGGAGCGACGGGCGTCGGCCAGCGTGCCGCCGGCGGGCAGCTCGCCCGCGAACACCCGCAGGTGCGGGGCCCCGAGCGCCGCGGTCTTGTCGATCCACTCCTTCGTGGTGGCGATCTCTGCGTCGAGTTCCGGGCCCGGCGGCAGCGTGAAGCGGGGGCCGACGGCGCTGCCGCTGATCACGAGGCCGCGGAGGAAGGCCCGTCGCCGCAGGTCCCGCATGGCGTCGGCCGAGGCGCCCGGGGCGAAGAAGTAGCTCGTCAGTTCGGCGGCGTCGCAGTCGAGGTCGGCGGCCAGGTCGAGGAACGACTCGGGCGTGAGCCGCCGCGCGGGATCGGCCGCGGGCGGCTGCTCCTTGCCGCGGTTCCAGCGGAAGAACTGCCGGAACGAGTAGGCGGCCAGGCCGAGCCGGAACCGGGGCGTTCCCGGCCGGGCGAACGGCTCGACGCCCATGGCCGGGGCCGCGGCGAGGCCTGCTGCCGCGAGGACCGTGCGGCGGGTCGGGGAGGCGAAACGGTTCATGGATGACATCCTTCAGAGCGGCCGCACCGCCACCACCTCGATCTCGTAGCGGAGCTGCGGACCGAGGCAGTTGACGATCGTCGTGCGGGCCGGATAGGGCGGGCGAAACACCTCGGCATACAGGCGGTTGTAGAGCGGCAGGTCGTCGTTGTCGCGGACGTAGTTCCGGGTCTGCACGACGTGCGCGAGGTCGCAGCCCGCCGCGGCGAGCACCCGCCGCACGTTGGCGATCGACCGGCGAAACTCCCCCTCGAACGTGTCGCTGACGATCGTGCCCGTTTCGTCCACGGACGCCTGCCCGGAGACGAAGACGAGGTTGCCCACCACGACGACGGGGGAGAACGGTAGGTGCGAGACCGGCGTATCCGGCAGGACGGGGTGGGAGACGTCGGGCTGACTCATGCCGCGGAATCCTGGCAGCCTGGGAAAACCACAGCCTTTCACGGGCCGGCCTGCGTGACAAGCCGTGCGGCCCGGGCGACCGATATTTTGCGATGCCCGGAGAGAGAAACTATTCTGTGGGCGAGTCGTTCGCGACGCGCACCGCATCCGGGGGACGCGGCGTCGTCATGTCGCCCGTTCACCCCGTTTCGAGGCCCCGATGCCATCGCTGCTCGACACGATCTTCTCCCGCCCGTCGCACTGGCTGCGATCGGCCCGCCGCCGCCCGGCGCGGAGGCCGGGTGCCGCCCAGCCGGGACGGCGCCAGCCGCGGCCGGCCGGCCTGCACGGCATCGAGTCGCTCGAGTCGCGAACGCTGCTCGCTGCCCACGACGTCGTCGTCAGTCTCGTGGGCGGCCAGGTCGTGCTCACGCTCGACGTCGCCGGCACGACGATCACGAATCTCAGCACCTCCTACGCCCGGAAGACCGGCCTGCTCACGATCACCGCCGCCAGTGCCGGCGACCTTTCCGCGGCCGGCTCTATCACCGGCATCAAGCTCGACCCGGTGCGAGACACGGTCACGGTCGACCTGCGGCAGGTGAAGACGTTCAGCGGCATCTCGGTGGTGGGCGCCGCGGGCGACGACATGGTGGAGATCGG
>JBJTHX010000351.1:0-4525 GCA_046094745.1 Planctomycetia bacterium | reverse complement strand
GCGGGCGCCGGGGCCGGCTCGCCGGGCCGTGTCGCCCGGTCGAAGCCGCCCGTGGGCACGACCTCCACGGGCGCCGGCTTCGGCCGCTGATCGAAGGCCTCGAAGCCTGCGATCTCGTCACGCTCCAGGAGCCGTTCGATCCGCATCTCGATCCGCGTCAACTGCGGACCCTCCTCGGGCGCGACGAACGTGAAGGCGATGACCTCGCGTCCCATGCGGCCCGTGCGGCCGACGCGGTGCACGTAGTCGTCGCAGAACTCGGGAATGTCGTAGTTGATGATGTGCGACACGCTCGACACGTCGATCCCGCGCCCCACGACGTCGGTGGCCACGAGGACCCGCACGGTTCCGTCGCGGAAGGCCCGCATGACGCGGTCCCGCACGTTCTGGGCGAGGTCGCCGTGGATGCAAGCCACCTCGTCGGGCCGCCGCGACCGGCGGCGGGCCAGCCGGTCGTGCACCTTGTCGGTGCCGCGTTTCGTGCGACAGAAGACGATCGCCTGCCGGGGCTGCTCCCGCTCGATCAGCTTCTCGAGCAGATCGAACTTCCGGGTCGGATCGACCGTGAAATACCGCTGCTCGATGGTCTCCACCGCAAGTTCGTTGGTGGAAAAGTCCATGATCTCCGGGTCTCGCATGTACCGCGTGGCGAGTTTCTGCACCGGCGGCGGCACGGTGGCCGAGAGCAGCAGTGTCTGCCGGCTCTCCGGGCAGCGCCGCAGGATCTTCTCAATGTCGGGTCGGAAGCCGATGTCGAGCATCCGGTCGGCCTCGTCGAGCGTGACGATCTCGAGGTCCGAAAGCCCGATCGTGCCACGGCTCATATGGTCGAGGATCCGACCGGGCGTGCCGACGACGACGGCCGGGTGCTTGGCGAGTTTGTCGATCTGCCCCTTGATCGGCTTGCCGCCGTACACGGCCACGCAGTGGATGCCGGAGCCGTGGGCGAGTTTCTCGAACTCGTCCTTGACCTGCACGGCCAGTTCGCGGGTGGGCACGAGCACGAGCGCCCGCGGGCCGCCGCCGCGGCCCGGCTGCGACATCCGCTCGAGGATGGGCAGGACGAACGCGGCCGTCTTGCCGGTTCCGGTCCGTGCCTGGCCGAGCACATCCACGCCGGCGAGCGCGCGAGGAATCAGCCCCGCCTGCACGGGCGTGGGCACCGTGTAGCCGGCGCGGTCGACCGCGGCGAGCGTGGACGCGGCCAGGCCGAGCGTGCGGAAACTGCCCCCGGGCTGCCCGCCGACCGCCTCGGCGTTCGCGGCCTGGATGGCGGACGCCGGCACCTTGGGAGGCCTGGCCTTGCCGTTCTCCCCGCGTCGCGTCGGCTCATGCCTCGGCGGCGCCTGTCGTGCCACCGCGACGGTCTCGATTTCCACTCCACCGCCCGCGGCGGCCCGATCCTGCACTCCGGCCGGCCGCCCCGGCTCCGCCGGTCGCCCAGCCCTTTTTTCAACAAACACTCGGTTTCCTCAATCCTTCGTCACGCGTCCGGATTCGCTCCCCGCTGCGGGCATCCTGTTGCCCACGCGGCGAACCCGATGTGGGCGGCGTTCAGAAGGCCACCCATACAATCCCCAAAAATCTACCACGCCGCCCCCCACGCGGCAAATCAGGCCCGTTCTCTCGCGAACGCCGTCGTCAGCGGTCAAACAGTTTCTTGATCGCCCAGACCGTGGCGGCCCGGCCGGCCCGCGCGATCGACCTGGTCAGCGGAATCCGCTTCGGACACCCGGCCACGCAGTTCTGCGCGTTGCCGCACATCTGGATCCCCCCCTGGGTCGTCAGCGTCTCGAGCCGCTCGTCGGCGATCATCCGGCCCGTGGGGTGGGCGTTGAAGAGCATCGCCTGGCTGATGGCGTGGGCGCCGACGAAGCCTGCGTCGAACGTGGACCGGCGCCGTTTTTCGAAGTCCTCCGCGGACTCGCCGTCGCGACGAGCAAGCTCGATCTTCGTGAACTGCGGGCAGGCCTCGAGGCAGCAGCCACAGCTGATGCACTCGGCGAGCGGGTAGGCGTCCTCCTGCTCCTCGGGTGAGATCCGCGGGCCAGGGCCATGGTCGTAGGAGTCGTCCACCGGCACCCACGCCTTCACCCGCTCGAGCGACCGGAACAGACGGCGCCGATCCACGACGAGGTCGCGGACGACGGGGAACTTCGACATCGGCCGCAGCTCGATCTCCGCATCCTCCTCGAGCAGCCGGTCGACGAGCGCCGAGCAGGCCATCCGCGTCCGGCCGTTGATCAGCATCGTGCAGGAACCGCACACCTCCTCCAGGCAGGAGCAATCCCAGGCGACGGGCGCCACCGGGCGACCGTCCTGCGACCGGGCCAGGGCGGCGATCTTCTGCAGGACGCTGATCACGTTCATGTTGGGCTCGTGGGGAACCTCGAACCGCTCCCAGTAGCTCTCGCCCCCGGCGACGTCCTGCCGCAGCACCCGCACCCGGACCCGCCGGGCGGGCTCGTGACCGCCATGACCACCATGACCTTCCCCGTCCACGGCACCGTTCTCGACAGCCTTGATCATGATCTCGACCTCCCGAATACCGCTGCGGGGTTCACGCGCCCGCGGCCACGGCCACCCGGCCGGGCTCCGCCGCCGCCTGCCGATCCTTCCACACCTCCTCGATGGTCTCCGCGCCCACGAGGCCATACAGCCGCGGTCGCGGCCGGGTCAGCGACGTGTCGACGTCCTGATAGGTGATCTGCGGGTTGCCGTCGGCGTCGCACTTGGCGATCGTCGACTTCAGCCACTTCCGCGTGTTCTCCTCGAACCGGTCGCACCACCGCTCCGCCTCCAACCGCTTGCCGGCCGGGTCGGTGGCCGCGATGCCGGGCATGGCGAAGTCGGGCTTGAAGTGGGCGCCGCGGCATTCGTCCCGCAGCAGCGCTCCCTTGAGGATCAGTTTGGCGATCGGGAACATGTCGCCCAGCGCCTTGGTGAAGATCACGTTCTGGTTGGTCCAGTTGCCCGTGTCCGAGAGGCCGCAGTGCCGCCAGCGGTCCTCCATCGCGCACACCTCGCCGTAGGCCGCGGCCAGTTGCTCGTTTCGTCGCACGACCGTGGCGACGCGGGTCATCAGGCCGCCAAGTTCCTGATGCAGGTCGTAGGGATTCTCGCGGCCGCCGGTGCGGGCCAGCAGGCTGCGGTGCCGGTCCTCCTCGCGGCGCAGCACGGCGTCGAATGCCCGCTGTTCCGCCGCCGCCCCTTGCCCGGAGCAGACGGCCGCCAACGTGGGCGCCACGAACAGCCCGCTGAAGATGCAGGAGAGCAGCGAGTTGGCCCCCAGGCGGTTCGCCCCGTGGTACTGGTAGTCGCACTCGCCGATCGCGTACAGGCCCGGGATGCTCGTCTGCTGGTTACGCGGCGAACCTTCGACCATGCCGCCGGAGTGGCTCCGCTCGTAGTCCACCCACAGGCCGCCCATGGAGTAGTGGACCGCCGGGAAGATCTTCATGGGCACCGACCGCGGATCGACGCCCTGGAACTTCTCGTAGATCTCGAGGATGCCGCCCAACTTGCGATCGAGCGTCTCGCGTGGAATGTGCGTCAGGTCGAGGTAGACGCACAGGCGGTCCTTCTCCACGGACAGACCGTCGGTCGTGCAGATGTCGAAGATCTCGCGGGTCGCGATGTCCCGCGGCACGAGGTTGCCGTACTTCGGATACCGCTCCTCGAGAAAGTAGCATCGTTCAGCCTCGGGAATCTCCCGCGGGTCGCGCGGATCCTGCGGCTTCCGCGGCACCCAGACGCGGCCGCCCTCGCCGCGGGCGCTCTCGCTCATCAGCCGAAGTTTGTCGGCGCCCGGAATCGCCGTGGGATGCACCTGGATGAACTCGCCGTTGCCGTACCAGGCACCGGCCCGGTAGGCCCGGCTCACGGCGCTGCCGGTGCAGACCATAGACATCGTGGAGCGGCCGTAGATCAGCCCGTTGCCCCCCGTCGCCAGCACGACGGCGTCGGCGGGGAAGGCCCGGAACTCCATCGTCACCATGTCCTGGCAGACGGCGCCGCGGCAGCGACCGTTCGCATCGAGGACCGGTTCGAGAAAGTCCCAGAACTCCCACTTGGTGACGCGGCCCTCGACCTCGTACCGTCGCACCTGTTCATCGAGCGCATAAAGAAGTTGCTGCCCCGTCGTGGCCCCGGCGAAGGCGGTCCGCTTGTAGAGCGTGCCCCCGAAGCGACGCTGATCTCGGAAGCCCTCGGGCGTGCGGTTGAAGGGCACACCGAGGCGATCCATCAGGTTGATGATCTTCGGGCCCCAGTCGGTCATCTCTTTGACCGGCGGCTGGTGCTGCAAGAAGTCGCCGCCGTAGACGGTGTCGTCGAAGTGCAGGTGCTCGTTGTCGCCCTGTTGCCGCGTCAGTTCGTTGACGCTGTTGATGCCCCCCTGAGCGCACACGCTGTGCGACCGCTTCACGGGCACGAGGCTCACCAGGTCGACCATGACGCCGAGCTCGGCGAGCCGCATCGAAGCCGCCAGCCCCGCCAGCCCGCCACCGACCACCAGAACCCGCGG
>JBJTHX010000350.1:0-4489 GCA_046094745.1 Planctomycetia bacterium | reverse complement strand
GGGGCCGACTTCATGGACGGCACCGCCGCGGCCGTGGCCACGGCCTGCGCCTGCCACCTCCGGCACGGCACGACCACGATCTTCCCCACGACCACGACCCGCAGCCCCGACCTGATCGACGCCATGCTCGCGGCCTGCCGCGCCGCGGCCGCGCCGAACTTCGGCGGCGTGCACCTCTACGGCCCCTACTTCGCCGCCGCGAAGGTGGGCTGCCACGATCGAGCCGGCCGCCGCGATCCGCTGCCACGGGAATACGACCGCTCCTTCGCCACGGGCCTCGTGAAGATCGCCACCTGCGCCGCCGAACTGCCCGGAGCCGAGGCCTTCTACCGGGCCGCCCGCCCCCGCAGGTGCCTCGTCACCTGCGGCCACTCCGACGCCTCGTGGACGGAGATGGAGCGGGCCTTCGCGGCCGGGATGCGGCACGTCGACCACTTCTGGTGCGCGATGAGTTCCGTGCCCTCGCTGCGGGCCCGCCTGGGCACGCCCATGCAGGCGAGCATGGCCGAGTTCGTCCTCGCCAATCCCGCGATGAGCACGGAGGTGCTCGCCGACGGGGAACACCTCGCTCCCGAACTGCTGAAGTTCGCCGCCGCCATGCTCGGGCCGCGGCGGCTGTGCCTCGTCACCGACTCCAGCCGCGCCGTCGACATGCCGCCGGGCCGCTACCGCTTCGGCCACGAGCGGCACGGCACCTGGTTCGAGAGCGACGGCCGCGTGGGCCGGGCCGACGGCGGGCTCGCCAGCAGCGTGGTGGGCATGGACCACATGGTGCGGCACTTCCACCGGGCGACCGGTGCGCCGCTGGCCGACGTCGTCCGCATGGCGAGCCTCACACCGGCGGAGCGGGCGGGCATCGCCGGCCGCACCGGCAGCCTGGAGGCGGGCAAGCAGGCCGACCTGCTCGTGCTCTCGCGCGACCTCACGGTACGCCGAGTCTTCCTCCGCGGCCGCGAGGTCACCGCAGCCGCCGCGGCGCCGGCGAAGTGATCATGCCCCGCCGGCATCGAGTCGTGGTGAAGGCCGGTCTGTTTCCAGCAGCACGCCACGTGCCGCGGCCCGCCAGCAGATGCGTTCAGAATATATCGCCGGCCCACAGGCGGCGGCTGAACTCGGCGAACGGCAGGACGGTCACCGTGTCGTTCACGATCGTCTTTTTGCCCAGATACACCCCGTATGCGGCCTCGATCGAGCCCTGCTCGGAGACCGTCGCCAAGGGCCTGGTCCACTCCGGCCGCCATGCGGACGAGGCTTTTGCCTCGATGACCACGAACCGGGCCGGCCGATTGAAGACCTTCTGTTGCGTCTCCACCACGAAGTCGACGTCGAACGCACCCGTGACGCTGTAGTGAAACAATCTCTTTTCTTTTCGCCGGTAGGAATTGAACGCGCGGAGTTCGCCCAGCACGAGCGTCTCGAACGAGAAACCCCGCCATTCCTCGGGCATCGTCTCTCGGATCCAGCCCGCCGAGGCCCGGGCCACACCCGCATCGAAGAAATAAAACTTCGGATGAGCAACTTCTTTCGAGCGAAAGCCGGGCCGATACGCGGGAAGCCGGAGGCCGAGCAGCGTATCCTCCAGGATCTCGAAATAGGTGTCGACCGTCCGCCGCTTGATCGCGGCCTGCTGGGCGACCCGCTCCACGTTGAGCACCTGCCCGTGGTGCCTGGCGGCCACCTGCAGGAATCGCGCGAACGGCTGGATATTGCGGGTCAGCGCCTCGGCAGCGATCTCCTCCTGCAGGTACGTGCCGACGTAACTCGCCAACGTGTCGGCTGCATGCGATGGATCGGTGAGCACAGGGGGCAAGGTGCCGTAGGCGAGACACGCCTCGAAAAATGACGGCTGCCTGATCTCGGCCCAGGCCAGCGGAAAGAAGTCGCAGCGAATCGCCCGGCCACCGAGCAGGTTGACGTCGGCCCGACGTAATTTTCTCGCGCTGGATCCGGTGATCGCAAAATGGATGCGCCGCGATTCGTAGAGTCCGTGAATCTCGTCGAGGAGATCGGGCACCTTCTGGGCTTCGTCGATGACGGCCCATTCACCGGCCCGGAGCCCCGCCAGGTCCGTCCGGATCAACGAAGGATTCGAGCGGTAGCGGTACAACTGTTCGGTGTGCAGGAGATCGATCCGCACGGCCCGCGGAAAATGTCTCGCCAACCAGGTTGACTTGCCCGTGCCGCGCGGCCCGAGCAGGAGAAACGTCTTCCGGGGCGGTTCGAGGAGTCGAGAAAAGATCCTGGCCATGCCGCTCTCCGGGTTGCCGCCCCGGGTACGAGCCTCTTGATCCGGGCAGACAAAAGCAAATCCTACATCGGCAATGCAGGATTTGCACTGGCGGATGGCGTGGTGCCCGCCCGAGCCGCTGTCCGGAATGGTTCGTGACCCACCCGCCGTGCGTCACTTGAACTCGTCGGCGCCCAGGTCGGGCCGGCCCTTGCGCGGCTGGCCCTCGAAGTCGTCCTTCACCAGCGCTGGCTCGGGACCGCGACAGGTCGCGGCCGCGAGGTCACCGCCGCCGCAGCCGCCGCCTCGTGATCCAGGCCCGGTAGCCGAACATGAACCACAGGCTCGGCCACGAGAAGAGCACGCGGGTCACGAGGCCCCATGGCCCGCGCCGGTGCTCGTACTCGATGTGCTCGCGGATCTCGGTGCGGCCGTCGGCCAGCGGGACGAACGAGTGCGTGTGCTCCCACTTCGCCGCCGGACCCTCCGCCTGCACGTCGGTGAACCCGCGGTCGGAGACGCCGCGGTGCACCGCCTTCCAGCGGAGGGGCAGGGGACCGACCCAGAGCGTGAACGTGGAGACGGAACCCTCGGCAAGCGGCTCGATGGCGTGCAGTTGCACGATCGTCGGCGGCGGCGTGAGGATCTTGAGGGCCGACGTGTCGCGGTGGAAGTCGGCCACGGCCTCCAGCGGGGCGTCGACGGTGAAGGCGTAGTCGAAGACGGGCATGCGGCACGCGGGCTCCGGGGCGGGCCGCCTGGCGGCTCCACCAAGTTGTAGCCACCGGGTATCCTGCGGACACCCCGCGAGACGGGAACCGCGACACACCGCGACACGAGGAGGGATGACCATGAAGGATGCACGATCGTGGCGGGCCGCCGCCTGGGTCTGCCTGGCGGCCGTCGCCGCCCCCGGCCGGGCCGACGACCTCACGCCGCGGCCCACGATGGGCCAGATCATCCGCGTGGCCCCCGGGGCCGACGAGGTGCTGGCGGCCGACGCCGTGATCGAGGTGCTCGCCAGCGGCCTCGACTGGTGCGAGGGGCCGGTGTGGATTCCCCAGGACGACCGCCAGCCCCACGGCGGCGGCTACGTGCTCTTCTCCGACGTGCCGCAGAACCGCGTCTACAAGTGGAAGGAAGGGGACGGGCTCTCCGTGTTCCTCGAGCCGAGCGGCTACACGGGCCTGCCGGGCTACGGCCACGAGCCGGGCAGCAACGGCCTCGGCCTCGACACCGCCGGGCGGATCATCTTCTGCGAGCACGGCGACCGC
This sequence comes from Planctomycetia bacterium, assembly GCA_046094745.1. Taxonomy (GTDB): domain Bacteria; phylum Planctomycetota; class Planctomycetia; order Pirellulales; family UBA1268; genus QWPN01. The sequence goes on along the minus strand of JBJTHX010000350.1, from coordinate 988 downwards.
CGCGTGTCGGCCCTGGCGCCGACCGGCGGCGGCAAGCGGACGCTCGCCGACACGTTCGAGGGCCGCCGCTTCAACAGCCCCAACGACTGTGCCGTCGACGCCGCGGGCGGCATCTACTTCACCGATCCGCCCTACGGGCTGCCCGAGGGCGCCAAGGACACGCAGACCCGCGAGTTGGCCTGGAACGGGATCTACCGGATCGCGAAGGACGGGAAGGTGACGCTCGCCTCGAAGGAGATGACGTTTCCCAACGGGATCGCGCTGGCGCCCGACGGCCGCACGCTCTACGTCGCCCAATCGGATCCCGCGGCCGCCCTCTGGAGGGCGTTTCCCGTGCACGAGGACAACACGCTCGGGCCGTCGCGGCTGCTGGCCGACGTGACGGCGATGGTGGGCAAGCACCGCGGCCTGCCCGACGGCCTGAAGACCGACGCGGCCGGCCGGATCTGGGCCACCGGCCCGGGCGGCGTGCACGTGATGGCGCCGGACGGCGCGCTCGTGGCGCGGATCGACACGAAGATGGCCTGCGGCAACTGCTGCTTCGGCGGCGACGACGGCTCGTGGCTCTACGTCTGCTCCGACGCGTTTCTCGTCCGCGTCCGCACGAAGACCAAGGGCTGGCGGCCCTGACGACCCCGGCGGCTCACTCGGGCAGCGGGCCGGCGAGGATCCGGTCGTTGTCGCTGTCGGCGATCACGAGGCGGCCGGCCGGATCGAGGCAGCAGCCGTGCGGCCGGTTGAGCGCGGTCGAGCGCAGGTCGCGGCCGACGGCGGTGCCGGCGCGGGGCGGGGTGCCGGCGACGAGCTCGATGCGGCCGCTCGCCGGGTCGTAGCGGCGGATGCAGTGGTTCTCCGTATCGACGATGAGCACGCGGCCCTTTTGGTCGAGGGCACAGTCGTTGGGGCTGTTGAAGCGGCGGCCCTCGAACGTGTCGGCGAGCGTCCGCTTGCCGCCGCCGGTCGGCGCCAGGGCCGACACGCGGCGGTC
>JBJTHX010000349.1:0-6546 GCA_046094745.1 Planctomycetia bacterium | reverse complement strand
GGTGCGCGGGCGGGAGGGTGATTGATGACACGCTCCAGGCGGGCGGCTGGGCGATTCCCGAGCCACGGCTTCACGCTCGTCGAACTGTTAGTGGTGATCGCCATCATCGCCACGCTGGTGGGCCTGCTGCTGCCGGCGATCCAAGGAGCCCGCGAGTCCGCCCGCCGCATGGCCTGCGGCAACAACCTGCGGCAGGTGGGCGTCGGCATCGCGGCGTACGAGGTGGCGAGAAAGACCTACCCCAAGGGCCGCGCGATCCGGGAGAGGGGCGGCACGCCGGCGGCGAACGGCAGGTATCCGGAGGCCTACTCGTGGTCGTTCCGGCTCCTCCCGTACCTGGAGTACGACGCGGTCTTCAAGGCCTACGACCGGACCGTGCCGGTGTGGGACGAGAAGAACGCCGAGGCGATGCGGACGCCCGTGCCGCTCTACTTCTGCCCGTCGCGACGCGGCCCCGTGGCGGATCGCAATTTCGACAACAACAACCTGCCGCCGGTCGTGACCGGCAAGGCTGCCGGTGGCGACTATGCCGCCAGCGCCGGCAGTTTCTACAACTACGCGACGCCTGCCGGCGGTGTGGCCGACCCACGCAAGGCCGGACCCATCCACACGTTCTCGTCCGTCAAGGCGTCCCAGGTCACCGATGGCCAGAGCAAGACGTTCGCCGTCGGCGAGCGGCACCTGCCGCCGGTCGACCCGTCCTGGCCGGCGGACATGGTGCACTATCGCCAGGGAGACACGGCGTTCTTCGCCGCCGACACTCCGCAGACGCAGTTCCGCGACGCCGACCAGGGGCTTGCCGACGGACCGGAAAACAAGAGCAACCGCTCGTTCGGCAGCCGCCATCCGGGAGTGACGCAGTTCGTGTTTGTGGACGGGCATGTGGAGCCGCTTGAACTGGGCACCGACAAGGAGGTGCTCCTCTGGTACGCGGCGATCGGGGACGGGCATGATCCCACCGCCGCGGCAGACGAGGACAGCGGCGACTGACGAGCCGCCTGCTTGCCGGCCCGCGCCCGCGCGTGCCAGAATCGTGGGGCGGCCACGAACGCGCGGCTGCCGTCCCGCCCGCCGAGGAGTCCCCGCCGATGCCCGCCGACGACATCCTGCTCGACGCCGAGGAGCGCATGGAGAAGGCCGTGGACGTGTTCCGCCACGCGCTGACCGGCATCCGCACCGGCCGCGCGAACCCCGGGCTCGTCGATTCGCTCCGCGTCGAGGTCTACGGCTCGCCGACGCCGATCAAGGCGCTGGCGAGCGTGGGCGCCCCGGAGCCGAACCAGATCGTCGTCCGGCCGTTCGATCCGGGAACCCTCAAGGACATCGAGAAGGCACTGCAGGCCGCCGACCTCGGCTTCAATCCGCAGAGTGACGGCCGTGTGATCCGAATCGTGATCCCGCCGCTGTCGACCGACGTGCGGAAGAAGATGTCGGCTCGCATCAAGGAGCTCGCCGAGGAGGCGCGGGTTGCGATCCGGAACGTCCGCCGCGACGCCAACAAGGCCGCCGATGTCGAGAAGGGCGACGGGGGTCTCACCGAGGACGACTGCGACGCCTGCAAGGAGGAGGTTCAGGAACTCACGAAGCGGTACGAGACGAAGGTGGGCGACCTGGCCAAGGCCAAGGAAGCCGAGGTCATGGAGCAGTGAGGCACCAGGCCGGCGGAGGCTGGGCGACGTGATCGAGGTCGTCAATCTCGTGAAGCACTTCCGGGCCGGTGACGGCTCGGTGGTGAAGGCGGTGGACGGGGTCTCGTTCACCGTCCGCCCCGGCGAGATCGTCGGGCTCCTCGGAGCCAACGGGGCCGGCAAGACGACGACGATGCGGGTGCTGGCCACGCTCTTGTCGCCGACGGACGGCACCGCCCGGGTCGGCGGCCGCGACGTGCGCACCGACCCGCTCGGGACCCGCCGCCGGCTCGGCTACGTGTCGGCCGCCACCGGCGTGCCCGACCGGCTCACGCCGCTGGAGGTGCTCCGCTCCTACGGTCGGCTCCATGGGCTCGATGCCGATCGTCTCGAGGCCCGGATTGCGCTGCTCGTCGACGTGCTCGATCTCGGGAGTTGTGCCGGACGGCCCTGCGGCCGGCTCTCGTCGGGCCAGCGGCAGCGGACCTCGCTGGGGCGGGCGCTCGTGCACGACCCGCCCGCGCTCGTGCTCGACGAGCCGACCAGCGCCCTCGACATTCTCGGCGCGCGGAGCCTGCTCGATTTCCTGGAGACGCTGCGGGGCGAGAGCCGCGCGATCCTGCTCTCCACGCACCGGCTCCACGAGACGGAGCGGCGGTGCGACCGATTCGTGGTCATCCACGCCGGCCGCGTGGTCGCGGAAGGCACGCGGGACGCGCTGGTCGACGGCCGCCACGGCGGCCTGGAGGAGGCGTTCTTCGCCGCGGTGGCCGCCGCCGGGCACGATACCAGTGGGGCCGCGTCATGAGCTCGGCCCCGTTCGGCGGCCGCCGACTGGCGGCGGCCCTCGCCGTCGCCCGGCGTGACCTGCTCGAGTTCGTCCGCGACCGGCGGACGCTCGTCATCACGCTCCTCATGCCGATGGTCATGTACCCGGTGCTCGCGATGTCGAGTCTGCTCGGGCTGCGGACCGCCCTCTCCGACATCGAGGCCCGGCAGGCGGCCCGCCGGCTCGTGGTGGCGGTGTCCGGCGCGGATGCCGAGCCGTTCGCCGCCCGGATGCGGGAGGCGGTCGCCGCCGCGGCGGCCGACCCGCCCGCCGACTGGCCGGCTGGCGTCGCGGTCGACGTGATTGCGCCGGAAGAGGCGGCCGCACGGCTCGACTCCGGGCGGGCCGATGTCTGGCTTCCTGTCGGCGCGGGGACGGTTGCGAACCTCGACGGCTCGGGCACCGTGCGGCTCGACGTGCGGGCCTCCCGGGTGCGGCCCATGGAGAGCCGGGTCCGCGGACACTGCCTGGCCGTCCTCGAGGCGGTGGCAAACGACGCCCGCGCCCGGCGCGTGGCCCGGGCCGGGCTCGCGGCCACCACGCTTGCGCCACTGACCGTCGACTTCCCCGCCGGCGGGCCGGCTGGGGCCGACGCGGCCCGCGGCGTCCTGCCCACTGCGGCCGGCGCGGTACTCGTGCTCCTGGCGCTGCTGACAGCGACCGGCGCGTTCTATCCGGCGATCGATGCGATCGCCGGCGAGAAGGAGCGCGGCACGATCGAGACGCTGCTCATCGCCCCCTGCCGGGCCGGGGACATCGTCTTCGGGAAGTACCTGGCCGTACTGGCCGTGACGCTCGCGACGCTGGCGATGAATGCGGTCTCGATCGGGCTGACGGGCACGGTGCTGGCCCGGTACATGCCATCAGGCTTCCTGGGCGTCGGCCTGGTGGGCCTCGCCGCCTGTGCGGCCGTCGCGCTGGTCGCCTACCTGGGGCTGGCCTCGGTGGCCGCGAGTTTGTGCCTGGCGGTCACGTCGGCCTCCAAGAGCGTCAAGGAGGCGCAGAACACGCTCACACCGGTGATCCTCCTGGTCAGTGGACTCGCCGGCGCGGCGCTCCTGCCGGGCCTGGGCACGACGGCGCTGGCGGCGGTGCCCTTCGCCGGTCAGGTGGCGGTCGCCAAGGCGGTGCTCGAAGTCAGCGATCCGCCGGCGGATATGGCGGATCAGTTGCGGCTCGTCGGGCTGCGGCTGGCGTTCTCGCTGGCGGCGAGCGGCCTCGTCAGTTGGCTCTTGTTGCGGGCGACGACGGCGGCCGTCACCGACGAGGAGATCCTGTTCCGCGGTCCCGATGCGGTCGCCGCGCGGGGCTGGCGACCGGCGCCGCGGGCGGTCCCCACCGCGGGCCAGGGCGTCGCGGCCGCGGCGATCGGGCTGGCCGGCCTGTGGTATGCCCAGGGCCTCGCCCCCGCCGATCTCGGGCGGGCGATTCCCGTACACATGGCGCTCGCCACGCTCCTGCCGCTGGTGATCCTCGGTTGGTGGCAACGGGTGGATCGCGGGGCGACATTCCGCCTGCGCCGGCCGGCGGGCACGGCCGGCCGCGGGCTCACCTGTCTGGCCGCCGCGGCGGTCGCGGGCGGCTGCCTGTTCGTAGCCGGGGCCGGGGCTCTTCTCGCCCTGCGCGGCGACCAACTCTCACCCGAGGCCCGCGACCTGGCGACGCGGATCATGGCCCTCCTCGGCGCGAAGCCCCTGTGGGCGGTCTGGCTGCTGCTCGCGGTGCTGCCGGCCGTGTGCGAGGAGGCGTTGTTTCGCGGCTGGATGCTTGCCGGGCTGGCCGGCGAACGGCCGTCGCGGGGGCGGGCTCTCACGGCCGTCGTCGTACAGGCAGCCTGCTTCGCGGCCTTCCACCTGTTGCCGGAGCGGATGCCGCAGACGCTCGCGCTGGGCCTCCTGCTCGGCTGGATGACCCTGCGCTGCGGCAGCCTCCTCCCGGCGGTGCTGGGACATCTCGCGCACAACAGCGTGCCGCTGGGCCTCGTCGCGCTGGCCGCAGATACAGACGCCGCGCGGCACACCGTCGACTCCGCGCCGGCCCTGCCGCCAGGAATGCTCGTCGCCGCGGTAGGATGCCTGGGCGTGGCCGTGGCCGCCTTCTGGCTGGCGACCCGCGGCCCGCGCAGGACGGTGGCGACCTAGGAACCGCGGAGGGACTCGCGATGCGGGCGGTGCAACTGGCGGCGATGGCGGCGGTGGGAATCGGCCTGACAGCCGCCGGAGTCCGGGCGGAGGACGAGGCCGCCGGCCGACCCCAGCCCGCGATCAAGGAAAAGCTCCGCGTGGCGGCGATGCCGTTGGCGGCCGTGCTCGATTGGTCCGGTCCGCGGCCCAAGGGTGTCGCGGTCGATGTCTGGGACGAGGTCGCGGCCCGGATCAACACGACCACCGAGTTCGTCCGCGTCGGCACGGTCGGCGAACTCCTCGCCGCGGTCCGCGAAGGGGGTGACGCGGACGTGGCGCTCGGGCCCGTGGCGATCACCGAATCTCGGGAGCGGCTCGTCGACCTCACCCATGCGATTTCCCACTCCGGCCTGCGGGTCGCGGTGCGACAGCGGACTGGCACGGGCTATACCGGCGCGCTCGCCTCGCTCCTGTCGTGGTGGCTGGTGCAACTGCTCGCAGGCGTCCTGGCCCTCGCGCTTGCCTCCGGCCACCTCCTCTGGTGGCTCGAGCGGCGGGGCAATCCGCGGTCGTTTCCGCCGGACTATCCGCGGGGCGTCCTCGAGGCCGTGTGGTGGATCGCCTCGACGATCATCACCGGCGGCTGCGACGACAAGCACGTCGACAGCCCGGTCGGCCGGTTCCTCGCCCTCGCCTGGATGATCGGCGGGATCGTGCTCGTGGCCTCCTTCACGAGCGTGCTGACCGCCGAGATGACCGTCGAGCGGGTGACCGGCTCCATCCAAGGCCCGCGGGACCTTGCCGGCCGCACCGTGGGCTGCCAGGAGGGCTTCGTCGGTGGCGACTCGGTGCGGGAGCGGGGTGGCACCGTGCAGGAGTTCGCGAACCTCGCCGAGGCCCTCGACGCCCTGGGCCTGGGCATGGTCGAGGCGGTGGTCGCCGAAAGCTACCAGCTCATGCACGTCGTGAGTCGGCGGCCCCGGTCCGACATCCGCCTCGTCGGTCCGATGTTCGACTCCTTCGACTACGGGTTCGGGCTGCCCACCGGCAGTCCACTTCGTGAGCCGATCAACACCGCGATCCTGCAGATGCGGGAGGACGGTGTGCTCGACCGGATCCTGGCGCAGTGGCTGGGCCGCCACGATTGACCCCTGCGGGGCCGGGCCGGCTTGCTTGGAAAGCCCGGGCGAAGCCGCTATCGTGACGGCAGCGTCGCTTCCGCTCGTCCCGCTTCCACACTGTATCCGCCATGGCCACGACTTCCCCGCCCGCCGCCGACCCCTGGTTTCAGGACCGCTTCGCCCAGCGGATCGGGGGCGCGGGCTACGGCAAGGGAACCGAGATCTACAAGTTCGAAATGATCAAGCGGGCCAAGCGAAAGGCGCTGGCCGAGCACCCCGAGCGGCGGATGCTCGACTTCGGGATCGGCGAGAACGACGAGATGGCGCCGGAGAGCGTGCGGTCCGTGATGCGCCGGGAGATCGACCGGCCGGAGAACCGCGGCTACGCCGACAACGGGATCGCCGCCTACAAGGAGGCGGCCGCGGCCTTCATGGCCCGGGAGTTCGGCGTCGCACTCGATCCGGTGACGGAGGTGAACCACTGCATCGGCTCGAAGACGGCCTACGCCATGCTGCCGGCGGCCTTCATCGATCCCGGTGACGTCACGCTGATGACGGTGCCCGGCTATCCCGTCGCCGGCACCGCCACCCGCTGGTTCGGCGGCGCGGTCCACCGTCTGCCGCTCCTGCCGGAAAACGGTTTCTTCCCCGATCTCGACGGCATCCCCGCCGACGTCCTCGCCCGGGCCAAGCTCCTCGTCCTCTGCTATCCCAATAGCCCGACCGGCCGGGCGGCGACGCGCGACTTCTAGTCCCGGGTGGTCGACTTCGCCCACCGCCACCGGATCGTCGTCGTCCAGGATGCGGCGCACATCATGCTCTCCTACGACGCCGAGCCGCTCTCG
>JBJTHX010000348.1:0-3058 GCA_046094745.1 Planctomycetia bacterium | reverse complement strand
CTGCTCCACGGCACCGTTCGGATAGACGAGCTGCCCGTGATCGATATCCGCAGCCTCTGACGGGATCCCATGCCACGGTGCGGACGGCACGCGAGAAGAGCGGTTTCAAGGCCGGTCTGTGCTGACCAGAAAAATCTGGCCTTGAGCGTGGACGGGAAGCTCTTCGGCACCTCCATGATCGGGCCGCATCCAGCCCGACCAGCTCTGCGGCTGCTTCTCATGAGCCGCCCCGCTCGGCCGTCGCTTGCCGAAGTGCCATTGGCCGACCAATCCTTGCCCTCGCAGTCAATTCTGGGGCAAGCTGCCGTGATGGTCACGGCCATGCCCACCACGTTTCAGAAGTCGCGGCGCGTCGCCGCGACGATGTTTCGGTGGATGCTGCCGACCCGCCCGCCCATGGCGACGGACGGGAAAGTCGGCCCACCGGGACGGTCCCCGAGGGGATTGTTCCGTCTCGTGCACAACTGGAACTAGCGGCGGCCGGACTTGAACCGGCGACACCCGGCTTATGAAGCCGGTGCTCTAACCAACTGAGCTACGCCGCCCTGAAGCCAAAACTATACACGGCACCATCCCACTCGTCAGCGGCCACGAAAAATCCAAGGCGGTCCTTGGCACCCACCACTCCGGTTCGCTGACAGGCCGCGGCCCGAGGGCCACGCATCAGGCACTACCGGCCACGGCCGCCACGAGCGCCTCAGGCGCGAGCGTCGTGGCCCTTGCGAACCCGGCCACGAGCCGCCCCGACGTGGGCTCGATCGCCACGAGCGAGATGTCCGCGAAGGAGAACAGCTCGGCCGCCTCCGGAAACTTGTCGAGGTAGGCCGCCTTGAGGGCCGCATGCTCGGGATGATCGGCCGCAATGAACTCGGCCCGACCGGGGAGCGATACCCGCGGCAGGGCCTGCGGCGTCACGCCCTCCGACTCCGCCGCCGTGATCAGCAGGCACACCTCCGGCTCCATCCGCATGTCGCGGGTATGGGCGGCGAGTCCGCTGACGTGCGTGACGAGCCGCAGCCGTCCGCCATGCACGGCGCAGGCGAACGGCACCATCGAGGCGAACGGACGGCCCTCGTGCAGCGTCGCGAGGGCCGCCACGCCGCGGCCGAGGAGCAGCGAACGCAACACACCGCCGACGGCCGCATTGGGGCTCATGGCATGGATCCCAAGGCGTGGCGTTCGTTCATGGTGCGGACACGAGTTCCCGGCACAGGGCCTCGAAGTCACCGAGCCTGTGTCCCACAACGGTGCGGACCACAGCGGGATCGATTCGGCGGTACTCATGGACCACCACGTTGCGAAAACCCACCATCCGCCGCATCCTGTCGGCGACCGTGGGCAAGAGGATCGAATCCCGCTCGAGCATCGTGAAGGCGTCGGCACTGTCGGTCGGCACGCCCAGCCCGCGTCGCGACACCTCGCGGCAGGCGGCGTCGATCGCCTGCTCGCAGGCGCGTTGCAGGTTCAACACCACGGCATCGAGCACCATGGGGTCGTCGAGACGCGCGTGGTCATTCGCCACGTACCGCCGCACCGCCGCCAGGCAGCGGTCAATGCTCGCGAGTTTTTGGATCACCACGTCATCGGCCACGCAACTTCTCCTCGAACGCCCGGGTGGTGGACCGGCGATGGCCCGCGAAAGCCGCATGGTCGGCCAGAGCGTGCGTGGTGAAAAAGTGCGCCTCGAGGGAAGGAGTCATGAGGGGGCGGCCTCGGTGGGTCGCCTCGACCCGCAGGAGCCCTCCGGCCCGCCGCAGGTCGACAAGATCGACGGCGGCGCCAATCCTCGCGGCCAAACGGCCACTGGCGTCGAACAGGGTGACGGGATCCAAGGGTTCGTCGAACAGGACCGCCACGTCGACGTCGCTGGTGGCCACGGCCTCACCGCGGGCACGGCTGCCGTACAGCCAGGCCCCATGCAGCCGCCGTTCGGGGAATGCAGCTTGAAGTTCGAGAAGCACCTTACTCGCCAAATCGTCGGTCGCGACCATGAGCCCCGAGTATATACCGCTTGCCGCCCCGATCAGCCGCCGCGGCTTGCCGCCAGGAGGATCACCGCCCGCTTGCCGTCGGTGAAGTAGGGATCACCGGTGAGGTTCCGCCGCGGGGCCGCCGGCGTGCACGCGGCCACGCCACCGACGTAGCCCGCGGCCCGGACGCGGCCTGCGGCGGCCAGATCCTCCACGCAGTAGTCCCGCGATTCATCCACGTCGGGATCGATGCGGTGCGTGGTCAGGTTCCAGGCCTGGGTCGTGAACCGCACGCCGATGTCGCGGCTCACCTGCCCCACCCATACCGGCTGCCCCTCGAAGGCGAGCGGCGTCAGCCACAGCCGGAGGTGGAGCCGCTCGTTGATCGAATGCCGTGTCCGCTGCAGGGCGATGTCCTGGTCGCGGCCGAAGAGATGCAGCGGGCTGACCGGTGAATAGCGGTAGTTGGACCCGAGGAGGAAGGCCTTCACGGTCTTCCAGCAGGTCGCCAGGGAGATCGTCTCGCTCTCGTCCCAGCGGGCCGCAAACGCGCCCAGGAGCGTCTCGAAGTCGCCGATGACGACGAGATTCGCGGGGTCGCCTTCCCGCGTGCCCCGGGCATTGGTCGTCGCCGCCGGCATGGCCTCGAGCCTGGCCACGAGCTCGTCGAGGGTGCAGGGCTCGACGGCGTGGTCCGGTCGCAGCGCGGAGAAGTCGGGGTCGATGTAGTCGGCCGCGATGCCGGTCACCGGCACCGTGAAGACGAGATCCACCGGCGGCTCCGCGGGGCCGGTCGCCGTGGCCGGCTGGAGGATGCGGGCGATGCTCTTCCGCAAGGGTTCGAGCGGCGCCAGCCGCACGTGCACCACCTTCGTGCCCAGGTCGACCGTGGTGAACGCGAACCCCTCGGCCGTCGCGCCCGCCTGGATCGGCGTCTGCCGGAAACCGTGGCGGCGGAAGACCACGTCCATCCGGCCGTTGGCCAGCCAGGCGGTGAGCAGCTTCAACGGCGCGAACAGGAGCAGCGGAAAGAAGAGCCAGCCCAGGGCCCCAAAGGCGGAGAGCCGCCGGCTGATCGAGAAGTGGTT
>JBJTHX010000347.1:0-4669 GCA_046094745.1 Planctomycetia bacterium | reverse complement strand
GATCCGCACGATCCGGTCGCCCGGCCGCAGTCCTGCGGCCGCGGCCGGCGAGCCCGGCCGACAGGAGGCGTCGACGGGCGGCCCGTTGACCATGTCCCGCGATCGCCACGTGATGCCCAGCAGGCCGGCGGCCAGGCGTTCCCCCGCCTGCAACCGTGGCAGCACGGCCACCAGGTCGACGAACGGCACGGCGAACCCGATGCCCGCATCGTAGAGTTCCGTGCCCTGGTTCATGCCCGCGGTGTCCGCCGGCAGCGGCGCGAGGATGCCGATCACCCGGCCCTGGATGTCGAGGAGCGGGCCGCCGTAGTTGGCCGGCGACACGGAGGCGTCGGTCTGCACGGCCCGGCCCCAGGCGCGATCGACGGCCGACAGGATGCCCACCGTCACGCCCGGGGCCGCATGCCCCCAGCCACGGCCGACGGCGATCGTCCACTGGCCGGCCGCGAGTTCGCGGCGCGGCACGGCCTCGAGGACGGGCAGGCCGGGCAACGACTCGGTCCGCAGGAGCACGAGCCGGCGCGACTCGTCGCGGCCCGCGACCCGCGCCGCGAGCCTGCCGCCGTCCGGCCGGACGATCACGGCCTCGCGGACGTCGGGCGGCACGGCGAAGTCGGTGGTCACGAGCCAGGCACCGTCCGGCCCCGACGCGACGACGACGCCGGTCGACGGCCCCACGGCCGCCGCCACCTCACCCGCCGCCGACTGCGCGGACGCCACTGGCTCGATCCGCATCACCGCGGCCGCGACGCGATCCACGGCTTGGCGAAAGGCGGCCTCTTCGGCGAGCGTCGGCTCACCGACGTCCGCGTTCGCCGGCGGCAGCGGCCCGGCGAGCAACGCCAAGAGCAGGCAACCGGCCACTGCCCGGGCCGCATGGACGGGAATGGCGCGGCGGTTCATCGTGCCTCCTCGTCCCGGGGACGCGGGCCCACAACGCACTCGACGATGGCGCCGTCGCGAACCACCGTGAGCCGCACCGGATCGCCGACCGCGAGGCCGCCGAGCACCTGCTCGACGGCGGCCCGCGACGCCACGGAGCGGCCGTTGACCGCGATCACGAGGTCGTCCGGCCGCAGTCCGGCCCGGGCGGCGGCCGTGTCGGCCCTGACCCATTCCACGGACGGCGGCGTGCGATCGAGCAGGTCCGGCACCAGCACGATGCCCATCCGCCGCGGATCGAGCGGCCGCGTCTCGGCCGTCGCGGGCGGGGCCGCCGTGCCGGCCGCGATGTCCGCGCAGCCGGCCTGGAGTTGATCCGCCGGCAGGGCGTAGTTGAGCCAGACGCCAGTCGCGGTCGACCGCAGCTCCTTGCCGAGCATCCCCAGCAACCGCCCGCGGGCATCGACGAGCGCGCCGCCGGGGGAGCCGGGATTGTTCGTCGTGCAATCGAGCACGTAGACGTCGCCGCGATACGGGGCCTCGGCCGCGCCCCGGCGGGCCTCCAGGGGCACGACCGCCGAGACCACGCCCCGTTGGGCACTGACCCGCTCGTCGCCCACCGCCACGCCGAACAGGTTCGACAGCGCGATGACCCGGGTGCCCGGAGTCACCCGTTCATCTTCCGCGAGCGTGAAGGCGGGCAGGTCCGCGGCCTCGATCGCCAGCAACGCGAGTTCCCGGCGGGCGTCGATGCCGACGAGGCTGGCCGGATACCGGCGGCCGTCGTCGAGCACGCAGACGATCTCGTCGGAATCGAGGACCGTGCTGGCGGCGGTCGCGATCCGGCCGTCGGGAGAGCCGAGGATGCCCGACTGGTAGCCCTCGAGCCCGCGCAGGCCGCCCGCGCCGTAGATCTTCACGACCTTCCGCGCGGCCGCCGCGATCACTTGCTGCGGCGTGTCGCCGGCCGTGGCCCGCGCCGCGGTCACGGCCGCCGCCAGGCAGAGCAAGGCCGTGCCGCCCCATGGTCCCCGACTGCTCATGGCCTGTCGGCTCCCGCGGCCCCGTCCGCCACCCGCAGCGTCGCGAACGGCACGGTCCCGCGCCGCACCTCGATCACGGCCGGCAGGCCGCCCGCGCCGCCCGCCAACCGCACCTCGCACGGATCGGCGTCGGGCTCGGTCCACAGGTCGATGCCGACCACGCGGCCGTCGGCGGCGACGTACAGCCGCGCCTCCACGCCCGCGACGGCGGATTCGAGCACGTCGACGAGCTCGCCGGCCGCGGAGCCGTCGATCGTCGCCGGGTCGGCAGGGGCCGTGCCCCAGTAGGTCGTGCGGCCGGTCGCCACCGGCCCCTCGCGGACGAGCCGCCGCCAGACGACGAGCGCCGCCAGCAGTCCGCCACTGCCCGGCGGCTCGGGCCGGACGTCGAGCGGCTCCCGCGGATCGATCGTCGACCGCCCCGTCGGCAGGTCGATCGTGGCCGCCTCGTCGGCCAGTGCAATACGAAACTCGCCCCCCGCGTCGAGCGTGCCCGAGAGCACCCAGGCCTCGGGACCGCCGCGGGCCGCGACCGCCTTGGCCACCCGATCCCGCTCGACGACGTTGAAGTGATGATTCGCGAAACCGGGCCGCGGATCGACCAGGCCGCGCAGGGCCTCCGGCAGGCGCGGGCGGGCCGCGGCCGGACGCGGCTCCTTCCCGGGCACATCCTTGCGATCCCGGTCGTGGCCCTTGTCCTGGTCGTGGCCCTTGTCGTGATCTTTATCTTGGTCCTTGTCAGGTCCCGCGCCGGCGTCGCCCGCCGCAAGCGCGGCGAGTTCCGCCGCCGAGTGCACGGCCGCCAGCCGGACCAGGACCTCGAACCGGCGGCCGCCACGGCGGTAGACCAGTGGCACCTGCCAGCCCGCCGGCAGCGTCCCGAGCACGTTCTTGAAGGCATTGACCGTCCGCACGGGCCGCCCTGCCAGCGCCACGATCTCGTCGTCGTGCCTCAGCCCGCGCCGCCAGGCGTCGGACGAGTCGAGGAGGTCGGACACGACGACCTTGCCATCGGCGCTCGTCGCCACCACGGCGCCGAGCGTGGCATGGTCGATGATCCGCCCGCCCTTCAGCAGGCCGAGAAAGTTCCGCAGTTGGTTGGCCGAGATCGCGTAGCCGACCCCCACGTTGACCCGGCCGCGCTTCTCGAATGAGGCCCGGCCGTTGACGCCGATGAGCCGTCCCGCCGCGTCGAACAGGCCGCCACCGGAGTTGCCGGGGTTGATCGCCGCGTCCACCTGCAGGCAGTCGGCGTACTCGAGGATGGTGCCGGCCGGAAACTGGTAGCGGTGCACGCCGGACACGATGCCGGCGCTGATCGACGGCCGCAGGTCGGTGGCCAGGAGGAACGGGTTGCCGGCGGCGAAGCAGAAGTCCCCCACCTCCACCCGATCGCTGTCCGCGAGCGGCACGCAAGGAAAGTCGTCGCGGCCGAGCAGCTTCACGACCGCGACGTCGCCCGTGGGATCAAGGCCCACGAGCACCGCGTCGTAGAGCCTGCCGTCGTCGAGGCCGCACTGCATGACCGGTCCCGCCGGCTGCGTGACGTGGAAGTTGGTGAAGGCGTAGCCGTCGGGGCTCACGAGCACCCCCGAGCCACCCCCGGACTCGCCGGCGAAGATCGCGACCGCCGCGGCCGATGCCCGGCGGATCACCTCGAGCCGGCGGGCCTGGGCGTCGAGGACCGCGTCCTCGACGCCGGCGGCCGCGGCGCATCGGGCTGCGAAGAGCACGACGAGGCAGGCGGCGGCGCGGCGGACAGTCGGGGTCGGCATGGGGTCACTTCTCGAAGACGGGGTCGGCGAACCGCAGCGGGCAGCCCATTCCACCGCCCGCCGGGAAGTCGACCTTGATCGCCAGCCGCCGCCCTCCGTTCACGTCGATCTCCACGGGGCTCGGCTGCTCGTCGTCGAGCCGGCGCCGAAAGACCTCCCGCTCGTCGAGCAGCACTGTGACGACCTCGCCGGCGGGCCGCCGGCCCGCTGCGACGGCCACCGCGGTCCGGAACCGCCGGGCGTCGGCCGGGACCCGCCAGACCACGTGGCTGCGCGGCCGCAGCACGAGCATCTGCGTGCCCCGATCGGCGACGAATCGCGGCGCGAAAGCAGCCGCCAGGCCCTCCATGCGACCGAGCACGCCGAAGAACGGCTCCGTCTCCGTCCGCTCCGGACGCAGCGTCTCGAGCCGCACCGTCCGCCCGGCGGCATAGTCGATCGACCGCAGCACCGCGGCGGGCATGCGCACGGCCTCGTCCACCACCAGCGCCGCGGGCGTCCAGGCGACGCTCTGCGCCGCGAGGCTGCCGCCGACCACCTCCACGCGGGTGCCGCCCGCCCCCGCAGCCGGCCGCAGGAACCACAGGCCGACCACCTTCGACCGCTTGACGGGAATCCGCTCCTCGTCGAGCAAGACCGTGACGGCCTCCGGCGACACCGCCGCGATCGCGCACTCGACCACATCGAGCCGCTCCCCTCCGTCCTCGGCCTTGCCGACGACGACCAGGTCGGTCTGCGGCTCCTCCGGCAGCGCCTGCCGCCAGTCGGTGGCGGCCGCCTGGCCGGCGGGCTGTCGCAGCGTCACGCTGCGGACGCGGTCGATGGGCAGTTCCACGGACCCGGCCGGCACGGCGAGCGCGGCTCGGCCGCCGTCCCAGGTGAACTGGTCGCCGGAGAGCGTGCCGCCGTCGGTGCACTCGACCGTGACGGGGCCGCGGGACTCGACGGCGGCGGCCACGATGCGGCGCA
>JBJTHX010000346.1:0-15045 GCA_046094745.1 Planctomycetia bacterium | reverse complement strand
TCTGCATGCCGGCACCCTTGCCGGCCGCCGAGAGTTCGGCCTGCAACAGCGCCATGAGGTCATGGCCGGACATGTCGTCGAGGTCGGCCGCGATCAGCCAGGCATCGACCGGGACGTGGCGGGCGAGTTTGAGGGCCGCCGTGCCGCTGGAGCGGAAGTGGATGTCGATCCTGCCGAGCCGGGCGCTCGCCGCGAGGGGCTTGTAGGCGTCAAGCCGCGGATCGACCACGACGACGTTGGGAACGAACCGCTTCGCGACGACGGCGGACATGGACGGGCCTCTCTGGATCCTGGGGGCGTGTGGGACGACGAAACGGGTGGAGCCTCGAAGATGGAGCCGGCCGCGGCGTTCAGCCCGCGGCTTCCTTGACCTGCAGCAGCGGCGCCCGCGTGGAGCGGATCACGTCGAGCGTGATCGGCCGCACGAGGTACCCGGAGACGCCGGAGGCCAGGGCCCGCTGCTCCTCCTCGAGCGAATAGCTGTCCGCTACGATGAAGATGCCGGACCGCATGCCTTCCCCGACGTTCTCCAGGGAAACCCGGGAGCCTTCGATGAGCGGATCAACGTCGCCTTGCAGCACGCTGGGCGAGAGCATCGCGAGAAGATCGAACCCGGACATGTCGGCCAGGTCGGAGGACACGAGCCAGGCGTCGGCACGGAACCGGCGGGCCAGACGGATCGCCGAGCGGCCGTCCACGCAGAAATGCAGGCCGACCTCTCCGGCCTGGGCGGCCTCCACGAAGTCTGCGTAGCGGTCGCAGCACGAGTCGACGATCACGATTTCATGGATGCCCATGTCGTGAAGCGAAGCACCCACGGGACGGGAAACGGTTTCGTCGTGCATTGTGTCAACTCCTGGCAACCGGACCTGGAAAACCCTCGGACGCAATCCTCGCTCCCGCCTGCGCCGGATCTCGAACCCGGCGGAAAGGGAGTTATCAGACGAACGACACGATCGACAGAAACAACGCGATCGGCACGATGCACAGCAGCATGTCGGCCTTGGTCAGCGACCAGCCGGTGCCGGAAGGTGTCGAAATGTTCATGAGCCAACTCCTTTTTCCGTCGGACGATCAACTCTTTCGAACCCCGGCGACACCCGCCGCCGACCACGCGGGTCGGGGCGAGCCTCGGGGCTTGGGGGAAAGGAGATGCATCTCGCGTGCCGAACCGGACCGCGGCTTCAGAAGACCCGGCGGGCTCATCCATTTCGGTGCTGAAAAAAAGCCGTTTTCACGCTCGCGACGGCCGTCGATGTCGGCGGCATGGGTGGTCCCGAGGGCGCGGGCGCTGGGGCGAATCGCACCAACGCGCTGGTCGCGTGGGATCAGGGGGGTGGAGCGAATCGCCCCAGGGGTGGTCTCAGGCGACCAGGGCCCGCCGCACCAGGTCGGTCGGCACGTCGTCGACGAGCTCGACCCGGCCGATGCGGTCGGGGAGCACGAAACGGAGCCGGCCGGCCACGGCCTTCTTGTCCCGGGCCATCACGGCGAGGAGTTCCTCGGTCGCCGGGCCGGTTCCCGCCGGTCGGGTGGGCAGCCCGATCGCCTCGAGAAGGCTGTCCTGCCGCCGAACGATATCTTCCCCGATCCGGCCCAAAAACCCCGCCAGACGGGCCGCCCGCGCCATGCCGATCGCCACGGCCTCGCCATGGAGGAGCGTGCCATACCCGGCGACCGTCTCGTAGGCGTGGGCGAACGTGTGGCCGTAGTTGAGCACGGCCCGCAGGCCCGTCAGTTCCCGCTCGTCCTGCTCCACGACGCCCGCCTTGAGAGCGGCGGACCGTTCCACGGCGTGGAGCAGGGCCGCCGGATCGCGGGCCCGCACCGCTGCCGCATGCTCCTCCAGCCAGGCGAAAAACGCCCCGTCGAGGATCATGCCGTACTTGACCACCTCGGCGAATCCGCTGACAAACTCGCGGTCGGGGAGGGTGGCGAGGGCGTCGATGTCGGCGAACACGCCACGCGGCTGCCAGAACGCGCCGACCAGGTTTTTACCGGCCGGGAGATTGATTCCCGTCTTGCCGCCGATGGCGCTGTCCACCTGCGCGACGACCGTCGTGGGCACCTGCCACACCGCGATCCCCCTGCCGAACGTGGCGGCTGCGAACCCGGCCAGATCCCCCACCACGCCGCCGCCGACGGCCACGAGATGCGTCCGGCGGTCGACGGCCATTTCGGCCAGGGCCTCCCAGACCCGGCCGGCGCCGGCGATCGAGTGCGAGGCCTCGCCCGCCGGCACCGTCAGCAGGGCTGTCGCGACCCCTGCCTCCCGTAGCGCCCGATCGACGGCGGCCGCATGCGTCGGGGCCACGGCCGCGTCGGCGATCACGACGGCCCGGCCGGCTCCCGCGGACTTCACCGCCGGACCAACGGCCGCCAGCAGGCCGCGGCCGACGTGGATGTCGTAGGAGCGGTCTGCGTCGGGGGCGACGGCCGGCAGGTGGAGGCGGATCGCGGCCACGTCAGCGGCCGCTCACGCGGTCCAGGTCGGCGGGCGTGACCGTGATCACCCGGGCGAAGCCGGTGTGCTGGCGGATGTAGTCGAGGTCGGCGGCCTCCCGCGGGGCTGCATGCAGCAGGTGCTCGGCGCGGGACTTGTCGGACGGCGACCAGTCCTCGTACTCCTCCGGCCAGAGCGTGTGGTTCTCCACGACGAGGGCTTCGCGGTAGGGGTCGAACGCGTTGGGCATGCGGAAATCTCCTGCGGGGCGGCCGCGGCCAGAGTATACATGCCGCCGGAGACGGCCATGGGCCGTCGGCCCCGGTGCCGGGTCGCCGCATGCAAGAACGTCCTCCTGGCCACCCCTCGCACCCGCGCGGCGGACCCTCCGGCTCGCTCGTCGTGCTCGGCCTGTTCGCCGTCGGGCTCGCCCTGGCGGCTTTCGCGCTGGCTTTCCAACGCTGGCAGACCCGGCGATGCCTGGACTTCTACGGCGCCGGCGTCGCCCGGGCCATCACGACGGCGCCGGTGGTCGAACTCTGGCGGCTGGCGCCCGGTGCAGGCCCCGGCCGGCTCGTGGCCGTCGGCGGCTGTGACGTTTCGCGGGCGGCCGGGCTCGTCCACCTCCGCCGCGGGCTCGTCGAGGACGCGAACTTCGACTGGCGTCCCCGCGCGGCCGCGCGGCTCGAGCCGGGAGCCTGGGGCGAGGCGCTGGTCTTCCGAACGGCGGTCGGAGCCGCACCCGCGGCCGTCGTGGTCGTCGGCGCGGGGCCGGCAGGCGGGGAGATGTGCGTCGTGGGGCGGACCGGCCGCGTCGGCCTCGGCCGGCTGGAGCGAGGCCTGCGGACGTGGCTCGCCGACGCGTGCCCGGATCCGGCGGTTGGAGCCGGGAATTGACGGCCGAAATCGGCCTTTTGGCGGTGTGGGCCGCGGCCTATCCTCCCCCGCCCGGCGCCGACCAACTCGGCGGTCAACGGCCCCTTGCACCGTTCTGCGAGCACTGACTGCCATGCGCTCGATCGCGATCGCGAACCAGAAGGGCGGCGTCGGCAAGACGACGACGACCGTGAACCTCGCCGTGGCCCTGGCGCGGATGGGCCGCCGGGTGTGCGTCGTCGACCTCGATCCGCAGGCCCACGCCTCACTGCACCTGGGCGTCCAGCCGGGCGGCCAGACGGTCACGGCGTTCGACGTCCTCGCCGGCGGCCGGCCGCTGGCGGCGGCGATGCAGGAGGCCGGCGCGAATCTGTGCGTGGTGCCGGCCCACATCGACCTCTCCGCGGTCGAGATGTCCCTCGCCGGCAAACCGGGCCGGGAGGCCATCCTGCGGACGCGAATCGCGGCCGAGCCCCGCTGCGGCCAGGCGGGCGGGGACGCGTTCGACTACCTGGTCGTGGACTGCCCGCCGTCGCTCGGGCTCCTGTCGCTCAACGCGATGGCCGCGGTGGACGAGGTGCTTCTGCCGCTCCAGCCGCACTTCCTCGCCCTGCACGGGCTCAGCAAGCTCCTGCAGACGATCGAATTGGTCAGCGAACACGTCAACCCGAGGCTGCGGCTGCTGGGCGTGGTGCTGTGCATGCAGGAGGCAGGCACCCGGCTGGCGCACGAGGTCGGCCGCGACGTGAATGCCTTCTTCGAGGCCGCGGCGGAAGGTCATGCCGCGTGGTCGTCGGGCCGGCTGTTCGACACCCGCATCCGGCGGAACATCCGCCTGGCGGAGGCGCCGAGTTTCGGGCAATCGATCTTCGAATATGCCCCCGACTCCCACGGCGCCGAAGACTATGCGGCGCTGGCTCGGGAGGTCGATCAGGCGGCCGCCGTGGAGCGGGGCGACGTCCGCCGCGTGGCCTGAATCTCGGCCGTCCGCGGCGGGCCGTCGGGACCGTAGAGCTCGGGCATCCACCAATACCGCGACTCGCAGGGATCGACGCCGGTCAGCAGGCCCGTGACGTCGTAGTCCTCGGCCGACACGAAGGGGCTCGCGGTCGCCGCACGTGCCGCCGGGGCGTGGTGCGGCGCGGCGATCGGCCGTGGCGGTTGAAGGCGGTTGCGCTGGAGCATGAATGCCTGACTTGCAGGAGTCCGAGACGGGCAGGGCCCAGTCGAACGGGGTCGGGAGTGTCTTTCGGCCGGGACTGACCGCGTAGGCCAATTCCGAACGCAAGGACCAGATTTGATCGAGGAAATTGTTGCTTGGGGATTTTGGGAAGGCAAGGAAAGATGTAGCGTTTGGAGAAATTAGGCCGATTTCGTTCGGGAAAAAACGCGATTCAGTAATATTTCCGCAGAGGAAAACGATGGTTCCCTGGGCGAAGAACTGTGCGGCTTGGGTGCTGCCCCTGGCGGTGGTCGCGGTCTCCGCTGCCGACTGGGCCGCCGCCGCTCCGCCGCCGACCGGGTTTCGAAAGCTCGCCCCGGGCGCGCTCACGGTCATCCCGCCGGACCGCTCCGCCGACGACCCGCTCCAACGGGACGACCTGCTGGAAATCACGGAGGGGCGATCCGACCGCGTCTGGGTGCCCAAGCGGGCGCCGGCGAACGCCACCTTCGTCGAGCGGGCCAAGGGCCGCGAGCTGGCCGGTGGCGTGTGGTGTCTCGAGTTCGCCTTCAAGCTGCCGCGGCTGCTCGATGTCGACATTCCCGTCGCCGAGGCGAAGATGCGGCGGAAGCGGATCTGGTACCTGCTCTACCGGGTGAAGAACGTGGGCGGCCGGCGGGTCGTCGTGGACGACGTGGATCCGAGCGTGCGCAAGACCGAGGCCTTCGCGCAGCCCATCCGGTTCCTGCCCCACTTCGTCCTCGAGAGCCTGGAACCGCTGTCCCAGGGCGAGGACATGCGGGCCTACCGGGCCTACCTCGACCGGGTCGTGCCCTCGGCCATGGAGTCGATCCGGGCGCGTGAAAAGCCGCCGGGCCGGCTCTTCGACAGCGCGTCGATGACGCAGTCCGAGATCGCGCCGGGCGAGGAGCGCTGGGGAGTGGCGATCTGGGAGGACGTGGACCCCCGGATCGACTTCTTCTCGATCCATGTCCGCGGCCTGACCAACGCGATCCGCTGGCGAAAGATCCCGGGAGCGCGGATCGCCGCGGACGATCCGCCGGGCGTCCACATGGAGCACGCGCTGGAGTGCCTGCGGCTCGACTTCTGGCGGCCGGGCGACGATCGCGACGAGATCGAGGAGGAGATAAGCGTCGGATACGCCGGCATGCTCGAGCGGATGACGCTCGGCTCGCGGCTCCTGGAGGCGGCCGGCCGACCGGGGCTCGTGAAGTCGCGGCCCGGGCTCGGGTTCGACGCGCTGGGAATCACCTGGTCCGACCTGCTGGAGCCCGATGCCGGCGGGGGAATGGCGAGCCTCGTGCCGCTGGAGAAAGTGATCCGCACGCTGGCGGCCCTCCCCGACCCGGTCGCCCGCGGTGCGGCCGTGAGGGACGTGTTCGGCGACCTCGGCGTCCAGTCGATCGAGGACCTGTCGCGGGCCCTGTCCGGCCCCGTCGATGCCGAGCGCGACGCCGCCCGCCGAACGGCGCTGGAGAAACTCAGCCTCGATCCGGAGCAGGCGGCCGCCAAGCCGCTCGAGTCGCTGGCCAAGGTGGTGCGGGCCCTGGAGTCGGCGCCGTCGCATGACGACCGGATGCGGATGGCGGCGGCCTTCTTCGGCCCCGCCGGCCGCCGCGTGGAGCAGCTCGCCCGGGAACTCGCCTCCGCCCGCACGGTCGCGGCGCTCGAGGATCTCGAGGGTGCGCCCCGCGACATCGAGCGGGGCGACGCGCTGGCGGCCTTCGCCGCGATCCAGCGGCTCCTCGAGTCCGACACGCAGCCGGCCCGGCGGCAGGACGTGCTTCGCGGGCTGTTCGGCCCACGGGGGCCGGAACTCTACGCGGCGGCCGCCGCCGTCCACGAGGGCATTGACCACGCCTGGATTTTCCGGTACGAACGGGATGCTCCGGGGCCTTGATTTTCGGGTCTGGAGAGGCAATCGTTGCTGCACGTGAAGCCGCGGGAGTGACTGGCGATGGCACATCAAAAAGGTCAGGGTTCGAGCCGCAACGGTCGCGACTCCAACGCACAGCGCCGCGGCGTGAAGAAGTTCGCGGGCGAGGAGGTGCGGTCCGGCAACATCCTCGTGCGGCAGGTGGGCACGAAGTTTCATGCGGGCCGCAACGTGGGCATGGGCACCGACTACACGCTCTTCGCCCTCGCAGACGGCGTGGTGTTGTTCGACCGCGAGGGGCGGCGGGTGAACGTCGTCTCCGGCCCCTCGGCCTGACGGCCGGTGCGGGTCGAGCCCGCGAGGTGCCGGCGTGTTCGTGGATCGCGTCCAGATCGAGGTCGTCGGCGGCAACGGCGGCCGGGGCATGTGCAGTTTCCGCCGGGAGAAGTACATCCCCAAGGGCGGCCCCGACGGCGGTGACGGCGGTGACGGCGGCAGCGTGATCCTCGAGTCCCGGTCGGGCGTCGATTCGCTCTCTGCGCTGGCCCATCGCAGGCAATGGCGGGCGGACCACGGCTCATCCGGCGGGCCGGCCAACTGCCAGGGGCGGAACGCCGCCGACCTCACGCTGCTCGTGCCCCCCGGCACGATCGTGATCGACGAGTCGACGGGCCTCGTGCTCAAGGACCTGGCCCTGCCGGGCGAATCGATCGTGGCCGCCAAGGGGGGTGCCGGCGGCTGGGGCAACCTGCACTTCAAGTCGTCGACCAACCGGGCGCCGCGGGAGACGACGCCGGGCGAGACCGGGGAGAGCCGGCGGCTCCTCCTCGAACTCAAGGTGATCGCGGACGTAGGGCTCGTCGGCAAGCCGAACGCCGGCAAGAGCACGCTCCTCTCGCGGCTCTCCCGGGCCCGCCCTGAGATCGCCGCCTACGCCTTCACGACGAAGAGCCCGATCCTGGGGATCGTGGCCGTGTCCCGCGACCGGAGTTTCGTGCTCGCCGACCTGCCCGGCCTCATCGAGGGTGCCCATGCCGGCGTGGGCCTCGGGCACGAGTTCCTCCGCCACGTCGAGCGGGCGGGCATCCTGGTCCACGTGGTCGAGCCGTTTCCCGCCGACGGCACCGAGCCGCTGGCGAATTACCGGGCCATCCGCGACGAGCTCGAGCGGTACGACGCGGCGCTCGGCGGCCGGCCCGAGATCGTGGCCGTGAGCAAGTCCGAACTGCCCGGCGCTGAGGCCGTGCGGGCCGCGTTGGCCGCCGCGATCGGCAGGGAGGTGATCGGCATCAGCGCCGTCACCGGGGCCGGGCTCGATGCCCTGTTGCGGGCGATCGTCGCCGAGCTCGACCGCAGGAACCGGGCCGCATGAACGCCCCCGCCGCACCGATCCGTCCCGACGACACCCTGCTCCTAGCCGACGTGGGCAACACGCGGATCAAGCTGGCGGTGGTCGAGGATCACGGCGTCGGCGCCGGCCCGCGGCGGCTGCCGCGGGTGGGCCGCCGGCAGGATCTCATGAGCCGGGACTTCCGGCCGGTGAACCTCGAGACCTGGCTGGCGGGCGTGGCGCCGGGCCCGGCGGTGCTGCTCGTCGCCAGCGTCCACGAGGCTGCCGCGGTGCGGCTGGAGGCGGCCGTGGCCGAGGTGTCGGCCACCCGTCACCGCGCCGTGCGCCAGCGCCGCATCGCGCACGGTGACCTGCCGCTGGAAGTGCGGGTCGAGGAGCCGCACCGCGTGGGCATCGACCGGCTCGCGGGAGCGGCGGCGGCGGCGCTGGCCAAGGATCCCGGCCGCCCGGCGATCGTCGTCGACTGCGGCACGGCCACGACCGTGAATCTCGTCTCCGCCGCCGGGGCCTTCCTTGGCGGGGCGATCCTTCCCGGGCCGGCCCTGATGGCGCGGGCGCTCGCGGAGGGCACCAGCCGGCTGCCGGAGGTGGCCGCGCTCGACCATGCCCCGCCGCCGCCGCTGCCGGGCCGCTCCACCCAGGAGGCGATCGCCGCCGGAATCGGCTGGGGCATCCGCGGCGCCATGGCGCGGCTCGTCGCCGAGGCCCGCCGCGCCTTCGCGGAGGAGCCGCAGGTGATCCTCACCGGCGGTACCGCGGGGATCGTCCGCGACTGCCTGCCCGGCGCCCTCGATCTGCCCGACCTCGTCCTCGCCGGCATCGCCGTGGCGGCCGAACGGGCCTGCAGCCGCTGAAGCCCGCCCGTTCCGGCGGCCCGTCGCCCGCGATAGAATCGCCGCGTCGCCGGGCCACCGGCCATTCCGCAGCCTGGAAGCCACGCCCCCAGTGACCAGCCCCCGCCAGCCCGCCGACAGGGAAGCCGCCCGCGGGGAGGCCGCTCGGACCCTGGCGCTCACGGCCGCCCGCGTGGCCGAGGAGTCGCGCGGCACCGACGTGCGGGTGCTCGACCTGCGGGGGATCACGGAGGTGTTCGACTATTTCGTCGTCGCCACCGGCTCCAGCCGCCGGCAGCTGCATGCCATCGCCGACGAGATCGAGAAGGTCGTCAAGGCCGAACTCAAGGACCGCAAGCGCGGGGGCGAGGGCTACACGGAGGGCCGTTGGATCGTGCTCGACTATGGCGACGTGATGGTGCATCTCTTCGACGCCGACGCCCGCGAGTACTGGGACATCGAGCATCTCTGGAGCGGCGCCAAGCCGGTGCCCCTGCCGGCCGGGGCGGCGCGATGACCGCCGCCTCATCGACCGGCCGCGCGAGCCTCCGCGCCGCTTTGCGAGACGCCTTCCGCGTGGCTCTCGAGCGGCTCGCCGCCGACGGGGGCGTGGCGATCCCGGCCGCCGAGATGCCGACGCTGCTCGAGCAGGTGCGGGAGACGGCCGACGCGAAGTTCGGCGACTACTCCGGCACCATGGCCATGGGTCTGGCGAAGCGGGTCGGCCGGAAGCCGCGGGAGGTGGCCGCCGAGATCGCCGGCCGGCTGGCCGCCGTCCCGGGGTACGCGGCCGTGTTCGAGCCGCCGGGCGAGCCGGTCGGGCCGGGGTTCATCAACGTCCGCGTCCGGGCCGACGCGCTGGCCGCGGCCGTGGCGGCGGCCGTGGCCGACGAGCGGCTCGGCGTGCCGCCGGTCGCCGAGCCGGAGACGATCGTCGTCGACTTCAGCTCGCCCAACGTCGCCAAGCCGATGCACGTCGGTCACATCCGCTCCACCGTGATCGGCGACGCCCTCGCCCGGATCCTCCGCTTCCGCGGCCACCGCGTGATCACCGACAACCACCTCGGCGACTGGGGCACGCAGTTCGGCATGATCCTCTGGGGCTGGAAGCACTGCCGTGACGACGAGGCCTTCGCGGCCGATCCGACCGCCGAACTGGGCCGGCTCTACCGGCTCGTCCGCAAGGTGGCCGACGCGAAGCCCGAGGAGCTGGCGGCCGATTCCGAGGCGGCGGCGGTGGCGGCGCGGTTCCCGGACGCCGGCCGCGAGGTGCTCGCCGAGACGGCGAAGCTCCACGATGGCGACCCGGAGAACCGGACCCTGTGGGAGCGGTTCATGCCGGTCTGCCGGGCGGAGATCGACCGGCTCTACGCCCGCCTCGACGTCTCGTTCGATCACACGCTCGGCGAGAGCTTCTTCCAGCCGTTCCTCGCGGCGACGGTGGACGAGCTCGTGGCCCGGGGGCTGGCCCGCGAGAGCCGCGGGGCGGTGGGCGTGTTTCTCGGCGGCGACGAGGATCCGCCGCTGCTCGTCCGCAAGGCCGACGGGGCCTTCCTCTACGCCACGACCGACCTGGCCACGATCCGCTGGCGGCTCGAGCACTGGAAGCCCGACCGGATCCTGTACGTCGTGGACCATCGCCAGAGCGGCCACTTCGAGCAGGTCTTCGAGACCGCTCGCCGCTGGGGCGGGGATGGGATCGGCGGCGTGAGCCTCGTGCACGTGGCCTTCGGCACCGTGCTCGGCGAGGATGGCCGGCCGTTCAAGACGCGGGCGGGCGACACGGTGGGCCTGGAGGCCCTGCTCGACGAGGGCGTGGAGCGGGCCTTCGACGTCGTCACGCGGGCCGACGCCGACCGCGGCACCGGGATGCCGGAGGCCGAGCGGCGGCGGATCGCGGCGGCGGTGGGCATCGGCGCCGTCAAGTACGCCGACCTCTGCCAGAACCGGACCACCGACTACGTGTTCAGCTTCGACAAGATGCTCCAGTTGACCGGCAACACGGCGGCCTACATGCAATACGCCGTGGCCCGGGTCGAGGGCATCTTCGCCAAGGGGGCCATCGACCGGGCCGCGCTGCGTGCGGCGTCCACCGGCGTGCTGTTGCCAGATCCCCGCGAGCGGGCCCTGGCGGTGCAACTCCTGCGGTTCGCCGAGGTGCTCGAGGACGTGGAGGCAGACTACCGGCCGAACCTGCTCACGACCTGGCTGTTCGACACGGCCGGGGCCTACTCCACCTTCTACGACGCGCTGCCCGTGCTCAAGGCGGAGGGAGCCGAGCGGACGAGCCGCCTGGCCCTCTGCGACCTCACGGGCCGGTCGCTCCGCAAAGGCCTCGAACTCCTCGGCATCCAGGTCCCGGAACGGATGTGATGGAGCGAACCAACCCATGAGCGACGAGCCGGTGAACAACGGAAGTCGAGGCTTGTCTTGGCCGAGGTACGCAAGGCCAAGACATGTATCCTCGCCTCCGAAGCCAAGCCCGAAGGCCCCGCGAAGCGGGCGGCTTTCACCGTCCCCCGGCGGACCTGCTCGAACGTGGATCACCCCATGAGCCGCCCCCTCGACACGATTCGCAACATCGGCATCGTCGCCCACATCGATGCCGGCAAGACCACGCTCACCGAGCGGCTGTTGTTCTTCACCAAGACCAGCCACCGTCTCGGCGAGGTGGACCGCGGCACCACGATCACCGACTTCGACCCCGAGGAGCAGGAGCGTGGGATCACGATCTACTCGGCGGCCGTGTCGTTCCGGTGGCGGGACGTGACGGTGAACCTGATCGACACGCCCGGCCACGTCGACTTCACCGCGGAGGTGGAGCGAAGCCTCCGGGTCCTCGACGGGGCGGTGGTCGTGTTTTCGGCCCGCGAGGGGGTCGAGGCCCAGAGCGAGACGGTCTGGCGGCAGGCCGACAAGTACGGGGTGCCCAGGATCGCGCTCGTCAACAAGCTCGACCGCGAGGGGGCCGACTTCCACGGCACCGTGAAGCAGATCGAGCAGCGGCTCGGCGCACAGCCGCTGGTGCTGCACCTGCCGCAGGGCCTGGGGCCGCCGCACGTCAAGGATCCGTTCCGCGGGATCGTGGATCTCGTGGAGATGAAGCTCCTCACCTTCCCGCCGAAGGACGAGGCCCTGGCCGGCGGCGCGGCGCTCGCGCAGGTGACGGCGGCGCCGATCCCGGACGACCTGGCCGACGAGGCGGCGCTGTACCGCGAGCAGCTCGTGTCCACGCTCTTCGACTTCTCCGACGAGATCGCGGAACTGGCGATGAACGACGCCCCGCTCCCCCCGGAGTTGCTCCGGAAGGCGATCCGCCAGGCCACGATCCAGCGCAAGGTCGTGCCGGTGCTTGCCGGGTCGGCCCTCGACTGCATCGGTGTCCAGCCGGTGCTCGACGCGGTGGCCTGGTACCTGCCGAGCCCGGCCGACGTGCCGCCGGTGGAGGGCCTCGACCCGACGAAGAAGGTGCCGACCACGATCGTGCGGAAGGCCGACCCCAAGGAGCCGTTCTGCGGGCTGGTGTTCAAGATCGTGGCCGAGAAGCACGGCGACCTGTACTTCGTCCGCGTCTACTCCGGCACGCTCAAGGCGGGCAGCCGGGGCTGGAATCCGGCCCAGCAGAAGAAGGAAAACATCGCCCAGCTGTGGCACGTGCAGGCCGACCGCCGCGAGCAGATTCCAGAGGCCTACGCGGGTGACATCGTGGGAGTCATCGGGCCGCGGGCGAGCGTCACCGGCGACACGCTCTGCGACGCGGCCGCGCCGATCCTCCTGGAGACGATCCAGTTTCCGGAGACGGTGATCTCGATGGCCATCGAGCCGGAGACGAGTCTCGACCGCAAGAAGCTCGCCGAGACGCTCGAGATGATGAAGCGGCAGGACCCGACGTTCCGGGCCGTGGAGAGCGAGGAGACGGGCCAGACGCTGATCTCCGGGATGGGCGAGTTGCACCTCGAGGTGATCCGCCACCGCCTCGAGCGGGACTTCAACCTCAAGTGCCGTGTGCACAAGCCGCGGGTCTCCTACAAGGAGACGCTCGGGCGGCCGGTGCAGGTGGCGGGCATCATCAACCGGCAGGTCGCCGGGCAGACGCTCGCCGCCACGGTCACGCTGCGGGCGGAGACGGTCGCGGAGCAGGGGGGCGTGACGGTGGAGCAGGGCTGGTTCCCCGAGTCGGAGTCGCTGGCGACGCTCGCCGCCCTCATGACCCAGTCGGTGCGGGAGAGTGCGGAGCGGGGGGGGCTCAAGGGCTGCCCGCTGTGGGCGACGCGGATCGTGGTCGTCGAGAGCCCCTTCCCGGAGCCGCCGCCGGGCGACGTGGCGGTGCGGATGGCCGCGGCCGAGGCCGTGGACCGGATGCTCGAGGCGGCCGGCACAGTGCTCCTGGAGCCGGTGATGCGGGTCGAGGTGAGCGTCCCGGAAGACCATCTCGGCGACGTGATCAACGACCTCCAGCAGCGGCGGGCCATGATCACGAACACCGAGCTCCGCGGCGGCGTGAACGTGCTCACGGCGGAGGCCCCGCTGGCGAGCATGTTCGGCTATTCCGCGGCGGTGCGGAGCGTGAGCCAGGGGCGGGCGAGCTTCACGATGGCACCCCTCAAATACGGACCAGCCCCGGCGGAGACGGCCGAGGCGTTCGTGTGATCGGCTTTGGTATTTCTGATCCCGGGCAGGCTTGTGGGCCGAAAACACCAGGCCGTTGACACCCCGCGCGGGCGACCGTAGATTCCGTGGCCCGACCGTCGCGACGCTTCCGGCCCCCCGGCCGTGGGAGGGCGTCGCCAAGGGCTCCTCCCGGAGCCTTCGTGTGCCGCCGGCATCCGTGCCGTGGCGGCTGGCTGTCGGCGGAGGTTTTTCCTCCGTGTCCCGTGCTCGTTCAGGTCGTCGTCCGTTGCATTGACTGGAGTTGCCCCGTGGCCGGTCCGACACAAGAGATCATCCGCATTCGCATGGAGGCCTACGACCACGTCGTGCTCGACCAGAGCGCGGCCGAGATCGTCGACACCGCCAAGCGGACGAACTCCGAGGTGCACGGTCCGATCCCGCTCCCCACGCGGATCGAGCGGTACACCGTGCTTTCCAGCCCCCACATCGACAAGAAGGCCCGTCAGCAGTACGAGATTCGCACGCACAAGCGGGTGATCGACATCGTCCAGGCCACCGCCAAGACGATCGAGGCGCTCAACAAGTTGAGCCTGCCCGCCGGCGTCGACATCAAGATCAAGGCCTCGTCCCGCTAGTCACCCCATTCGGCTCGGTCACCCAGGAACCACACAGGAGCGCACGGCACGGCATGCTTGGAAGGCGTTGCGGGTAAGGTTCGGAGGTTGCTCCGGACGCTCCCGTAGCCGACGGCTTCGAGCGTGAACGAGAGACTCGCGATCGGGCGGTAGGCGTCAAGCCCCGCAGGTTGCCCGTCTCGACGGCGATCAACATGGCTGCCCCGAAGAAGA
Source organism: Planctomycetia bacterium (assembly GCA_046094745.1). Taxonomy (GTDB): domain Bacteria; phylum Planctomycetota; class Planctomycetia; order Pirellulales; family UBA1268; genus QWPN01. Next base: position 1,024 of record JBJTHX010000346.1, on the reverse strand, counting down.
CCCCCGACAAGGCCGGCCGCAAGGGACTCCTCGGCCGCAAGGTCGGCATGACGCAGATCTTCGACTCCAGCGGCGCCGTGGTGCCGGTCACCGTGATCGAAGCCGGTCCGTGCCCCGTGACGATGGTGCGGTCGGCCGAGCGGGATGGCTACGCGGCCATCCAGATCGGCTTCCTCGACAAGCCGCGTCGGCTCGCCAGCCGGTCGGTCCGCGGCCAGGTCGCCAAACTCGACAGCCGCCGCGGCAAGCGGCTCGCCGCCGCCGGTGCGGAGATGGCGGCGAAGGCCGACTGCGAGCCCAAGCGGTTCGTTCGCGACCTGCGGGGCGTGTACGAGGGCGTGGCCGTCGGCCAGGTGCTGACGGTCGAGGTCCTCGAAGGCGTGGAGTTCGTCGACGTCACCGGCGTCACCAAGGGTCGTGGCACGGCCGGCGTCATGAAGCGGCACGGCTTCAAGGGCCAGCGGGCCAGCCACGGCGTGAAGAAGGTGCACCGCCACCAGGGCGGCACGAGCATGAACACGTCGCCCGCCCGCGTCTTCAAGGGCAAGCGAATGGCCGGCCGCTACGGCAACGAGCGGTCGACGATGCGGAACGTGAAGCTCGTGCGGATCGACAAGGAGGGCAACCTCCTTCTGCTGCGCGGCGCGGTGCCGGGTCCGAACGGCAGCTACGTCACCGTCCTCCAGACGAACAAGTTCAAGAAGGCCGCCGGCCCGGCCGGTGGCGGAAAGAAGAAGGCGGGTGCCAAGTGAACCTCGCCGTCTACGACATGTCCGGCAAGAAGGTCGGTTCTTACGAGATCGACCCGGCCGAGCTCGCTCCCGCAGTCAGCAAGCACTTGCTGCACGATGCCGTGGTCATGTACCAGGCCAACCAGCGGCAGGGCACGCAGAAGACCAAGACCCGCGGCGAGGTCGCCGGCTCCACCAAGAAGCACTATCGCCAGAAGGGCACGGGCAACGCCCGGGCCGGCGCCCGGCGGAGCGGCACGCGGCGGGGCGGCGGCCACATCTTCGCCAAGCGG
>JBJTHX010000345.1:0-4659 GCA_046094745.1 Planctomycetia bacterium | reverse complement strand
GAGACGTCGAGGCCCCGCTCGGTGCGGCACACGAGGATGTCGGGCTGAATGCCGATCTGGCGGAGGATGCCCACCGAATGCTGGGTGGGCTTGGTCTTCAGCTCCCCGGCGGCCTTGAGGTAGGGCACGAGCGTGAGGTGGATGAAGATGCAGTTCTCCCGGCCCACCTCCAGCGGGATCTGGCGGATCGCCTCCAGGAACGGCAGGCTCTCGATGTCACCCACCGTGCCGCCGATCTCGGTGATCGCGACGTCGACGTCGGGCCCCGCCAGTTGCGTGACGACCTCCTTGATCTCGTTGGTGATGTGGGGGATCACCTGGACCGTCTTGCCGAGAAACTCGCCGCGGCGTTCCTTGTTGATCACCGAGAGGTAGATCTGGCCAGTCGTGTAGTTGCTCTTGCGGGTCAGCGGCGCCGAAGTGAACCGCTCGTAATGGCCGAGATCGAGGTCGGTCTCGCTGCCGTCGTCGAGCACGTAGACCTCGCCGTGCTGGTACGGGCTCATCGTGCCCGGATCGACGTTGATGTAGGGGTCGAGCTTCTGCATGCGGACCCGCAGGCCGCGGGCCTCGAGGAGCATGCCGATCGAGGCGGACGTGAGGCCCTTCCCGAGCGAGCTGACGACGCCGCCGGTCACGAAAACATGCTTGGTCACGGTGCGAGCTCCTTCCCGTCCGTCGCCGGTTTCGGCATCTCTTCTCGGCCTCCGCTGTGGCCGACCCGGTTCGATTGAACCAGCGTTTCCGGGGCTGGTCAAACCCCGGCGGTCCGCGGCCGCGTTCCGTGGTGTAGAGTTGGGTCATGCAGCCCGCCGCCGCTCGGCCGGCCTCCGCGCCGCCGCCGACCGCCAACCTCCGCATCAAGAGCCTGGAGCCGCTCGTCCCGCCGGCGCGGCTGTGCGCGGTTCTGCCGCTCGACGCCGCCGCGCGGCAGACGATCCGGGCGGGCCGCCTCGCCGTGGAGCGGATTCTCGGCGGCGCGGATCCGCGGCTGATGGCGATCGTGGGCCCCTGCTCGATCCACGATCCCGAGGCCGCCCGCGAATACGCCGCCCGCCTGCGGGCCCTGTCCGACCGCGTGGCCGACCGGATGCTCGTGATCATGCGGGTGTACTTCGAGAAGCCGCGGACGACCGTCGGCTGGAAGGGCCTGATCAACGACCCGCACCTCGACGGCAGTTTCGACGTCGCCACGGGGCTGCGGCTGGCCCGCGGCCTGCTCGTCGAGATCGCCGGTCTCGGCCTGCCCACGGCGACGGAGTTCCTGGAGCCGATCACGCCGCAGTACATCGCCGACACGATCGTGCTCGGGGCGATCGGGGCCCGCACGACCGAGAGCCAGACCCACCGCCAGATGGCCAGCGGCCTGTCGATGCCGGTGGGGTTCAAGAACGCCACCGACGGCTCGCTGCAGGCGGCGATCGACGCCATGCAGGCGGCTCGCATGCCGCACAGTTTCCTGGGCATCGACAACGAGGGGGGCACCTGCGTGGTCTCCTCCACGGGCAATCCCTGGGGCGTGCTCATGCTGCGGGGCGGTCGCAGCGGTTCGAACTACTCACCCGAGGTGCTCCACGAGGCCCGGCGGCTCCTGGAAGCGGCGAAACTGCCGGCCTGCGTCATCGTGGACTGCAGCCACGCCAACTCCGGCAAGGACCATCGCCGGCAGTCGATCGGGTGGCGGGACGTCCTCGAGCAGCGGATCGCCGGCGACCGGTCGATCGTGGGGATGATGCTCGAGAGCAACATCAACCCCGGCAGCCAGCCCGCGGCGGCCGACCGCTCCGCGCTGGCCTACGGCGTGTCGATCACCGATGGGTGTGTCGGCTGGGAAGAGACCGAGGCGCTCCTCCTCGAGGCCCACGCCCGACTGGGCTGACGTGGCGCAGGCCTCCAGGCCTGCGAATACGGGGGATGGAGCCATGGGGTCTGTTCGCACGCCTGGAGGCGTGCGCCACCGAGAAGGCGTGCGCCACCGGGGAAACTGACGTCGACCCCGGGGCGGCCTCCGGGATACCCTTTCGATGCGTTCCGGGCACCCGTCTCGCGAAAGGATTCGCCATGCGTCAGTTGCGCCCCCGCCTCGCCCTCGCCGCCTGCGCGGCCGTGATCGGTTCGGCCGCCTCCGCCCCGGGCCAGCAGCCGATTCCCGTGCAACCCGGTCCGGCGCTCCAGCAGCCGATCTACCTGCAGCAGGCACCGCCGCAGCAGCCTGGGCAGGGCGCCCAGGAGGTGCAGACCGTCGTCGCCGCCCGGCAGTCGCTCGACGAGTTCTGCCGGATGCAGATCGAGTCGATCCCGCCGGCCATGCTCAACGCTGCCGAGGGCGTGGCGATCTTTCCCAACATGATCAAGGGCGGCTTCATCCTCGGCGTCAACTACGGCCGCGGCGTGCTCCTCGTCCGTAAGGCCGACCGCACCTGGTCGGCGCCGGCGATGGTGACGATGGGCGGCGGCAGCCTCGGCTTCCAGGCGGGCGTGCAGGCGGCCGACATCGTGCTCGTCTTCGCGACGCCGAAGAGCCTGCAGGGCATCCTCAACGGCCAGAAGGTGACGCTGGGGGCCGACGCCTCGGTGGCGCTCGGCCCGGTGGGCCGGCAGGCGAACGCGGGCACCGACGCCCGTCTGGGCGCGGAGATCTACTCCTACGCCCGCAGCCGCGGCCTGTTCGCCGGCGTGTCGCTCGGCGGCGCCGACCTGTCCATCGACCACAACGCCGACGCGCTCCTCTACGGCCGGTTCGGGGTGACGCCCGCCGACGTCTTCAACGGCAACCAGATCGCCATCCGTCCCGAGGTGCAGCAGCTCATCGACGACCTCAACGCCCGTACGCGGCCGCAGCCCGTGGCGGCTCCCGGCCCGGCGGTCGCCACGGGGCAGCCGCTGCAGCAGGTCCAGGTGCCGTTGAACGTGCAGCCGGTCAATCAGCCGGCCCAGCCGCTGCAGCCGATCGGGCCGCCGGCCGCCCAGCAGCCCCCGATCCCGCAGCCCATTCCCACCGGCCCACCCACGCCATCGCCGACGGCCGGCGTGCCGCCGCTGGTGCCCGTGCGGTAGCCGACTTCACGTGGCCGCGACGATGCCCAGCCGGGCGAGGTGCGGCAGGATCGTCGTGAGGAAGCCGTCGCAGGCGGCCTGCACGGTCGCCAGCCGCTCCGCGGAATCGGCGATCGTCTTGCCGTCCTTCTGCACGGCGCGGCCGGCGGCCTGAAGGCGGTCGTCGATCCGCGCCGCGAGCCCCGCGGGGCCCTCGGCGACCAGTTCCCGCAGGATCGCGGCGTCGAGGTCGCCGAGCGTGTGGCCGGTGCCCGTGGCGGTGCTGGCCAGGGCGACGGGCCGGCCCCGGAGCGCATCAGACTCGAGCACCATGCGGTTGAAGGCTCCGGGTAGCGTGACCTTGCCGGCGATCGGTTCGGGGGTTGCCGCGACCGGGCCGCCAGTCACCTCGAAGAGGCCCATGGCCACGCCGGCGTCGACGGCCCGAGCGAGGTCGGCCGGCGGCATGGCGGGGAGCCGCGGGTCGGCGAGGATCGCCGACAGCGGCAGGCTGCCCGCGCCGAGCACGTCGAGCAGCGCCTGGTACAACTGCCCCTGGACGGTCGAGGTCACCACGCCGAGGTTCGCCTGGTAGGGCAGCGTGGTGCCCGGCCGGGTGACGCGGAAGTGGAGGTCGTCCGCTTTCCGCAGCCGGTCGGCCACGTCGGTCATGAGCCGCGGCTCACGTGCATAGACGTCCCAGCGAAACGCGGTGTTGGCGCAGAAGTCCTTGTGGGCTTCCGTCACGAGCCGGTTGGTCGTCGTGCGAAAGAGTTCGTGGAACTCCGGCCGCACGCACAGATCCCAGAAGTTCGTGAACACTGGCAGGGAGCCGACGAAAGAGAGACCCGCGCCGGCAAATGCACCGGCGACCTCTGCGAAATAGAAGCTCGTCCAGTGCTCGTTGAGGTACTCGTGGACGAGGTACTTGGGGTCCTGCTTCACGAGCGCGTCCACGTAGGCGGCGGCCCGCGGGTTGTCGTCGAAGTACTTCGCGTGCTTGTCGCGGATGAAGACGAGGTAGGTCAGGGCGTCCTTGATCCGCTGCAGCGAGTCTCCCTGCCGCAGGGCCGCGTATTGGCGGAGGATTCCGCGGATCGGCTGCAGGTGGGCCCAGCCCGGCATCGAGTTGTAGCTGACGAGCACGAGGCCGCCGGCGGCGAGGTGGCGGCCGATGATCGCGAGCACCTGGTCGCGGACCTCCTGCGAGACCCAGCTCCAGATGCCGTGCAGGGCGATGAAGTCGAAGCTGCCGAGGTCCGCCGGCAACGAGCCGAACGGCGCCGTGACCACGCGGACGTTGCCCAGGCCTCCCGTCGCCACGTCGCGCTCGATGGAGGCGGTGTGCTCGGCGTTGACGTCCACGCCGACGAACTCGCCCCGGGGGTTCGCCGCCGCGAGCGTCGTCAGGGAGCGGCCGAGCCCGCAGCCGAGTTCGAGGTAGCGGAAGCCGTCGGCGACGGCCGGCGGGGCGACGCGGTTGAGGGCCGCCACGTGCCGCAACGCCGCCGGCGCCATGTGGGGGTAGAAGCCGGGGACATAGGTGACGTCGGTGACGTATCCGGCCGCTGCGCTCATGGGTCGAGCCTCCTTCGGGTGCGGCAGTATGCCACCGCCCGGAAG
>JBJTHX010000344.1:0-3930 GCA_046094745.1 Planctomycetia bacterium | reverse complement strand
CCGGCGCCGCCACTTCCGCGTCGTCTGGCGGCAGACACTCTTCGCCCTGCTGCGGGAGGCGGTGGCGATGTCGGTGCTGCTCGGCCTCGGCGGCTGGCTCGTGATCCAGCGGCAGCTCACGCTCGGCCAGCTCGTGGCCGGTGAACTGATCGTGGCCCTCGTCCTCGCCGCGATCTCCAAGAGCGGCAAATCCATCGAGACCTTCTACGACCTTCAGGCCTCGCTCGACAAACTGGGCGTGATCGACCGGCTGCCGCTGGAGCGGGAGGGGGGCGAGGTGCTGCCGCTCGGCGAACGGCCGATGGAGGTCGTGGCCGAACTGCGGGCGCGACGGCCCGGGAACGAGGCCGCGGAGATGCGGCGGCTCGAGATCCGGCCCGGCGAGCGCGTGGCGATCACCGGCCCCTCGGGCAGCGGGAAGACCTGGCTCCTCGAAACGCTCGCCCTACTGCGGGTGCCGGCCGAGGGACTGCTCGAGTTCGACGGGCTCGATGCCCGCTCACTCGACCCCGCCCAGACGCGGCTGCAGTTGGCCTACGTGGGCCAGGCCGAGACGTTCGCCGGCACGGTGGCGGAGAACATCCGCGTGGGCCGCGACGAACTGTCGGCGGCCGATGTCCGCCGGGCCCTCGAAATGGTCAGCCTCGCCGACACCGTCGCCCGCCTGCCCCAAGGCGTGGGCACGCCGCTGGCCTCCGATGGCCTGCCGCTCTCGGCCAACGACGTCTCGCGGCTGTCGATCGCCCGGGCGATCGCCGGCCGGCCCCGGCTGCTGCTCATCAACGGCATGCTCGACCGCCTCGACCTGCGGAGCTGCCCCGAGGTGCTCGACTCGCTGTTCGACAAGGCCGCGCCCTGGACGCTGGTGATCGTCACGGCCCGTGACGACATCAGGGACCGCTGCGACCGCACGGTGGAGTGGACATGACCCCGCGCGACACGCGACAACCAGACGGCCGTCCTGCCAAGTCGGCCCTGGCCCGCGCCGCCACCCCGCGGCTCGTGAGGGTCGCCGCTCGCCTGCTTTTCCTGGGCTTCCTCGCCACCCCGTTCGCCCTGGCCTTCGTCCCCTGGCAACAGACCGTGATGTGTCGGGGCATGGTCACCGCATATTCCCCAACCCAGCGGATGCAGGTGCTCACCGCGCGGGTCGCGGGTCAGGTTCGCACCTGGCACGTGGTCGAGGGAAGCCGCGTGAAGATGAACGATCCCGTGGTCGATATCGAAGACAACGACCCTGATCTCGCCGCGCGGCTCGACGCCCAACGCACGTTCCTCATGGGCCGGCTCGACGCCGCCCGCGAGGAGGTGGCGGAACTCTCGGCGGCGGCCAAGGCCCAGGAAGCGGCCCGGGATGCGGCGGTCAAGGCGGCGGAGGCGAATCGTGAGGCGGCTCGCAAATCGATCGACGTGGCCAGGCAGACCAAGGCGAACGCCGAGTTCGCCAAGTCGTTCGAGCGCAACCGCTTCGAGACCTTCGATGAACTGTTCAAGAACCCGCAGTTCGGCGGGCTCGAGAGCCGCCTGTCGCGGGACGAGGCGCAGATGCGGTCGGACCGCGCCCGGACCGACATCGACAAGGCCGAGGCCGACATCCAGCGATCCCAGGCCGCCCTGCTCACCCAGGAGGCTCTCCTGCTGCAGGCCGAAGCCACGGGTCTGTCGGCCATTTCCATCGCCCGCAGCAACCTGCGGAAGGCCGAGCAGGGCCTGTTCACGGTCGAGCGCGAGATTCAGGACATCGACAACCGCATCGAGCGGTTCAAGGCCCGGAACGTCGTGGCGCCCTGCGATGGCACGGTCTTCCGTGTCGCGGCGAACGTCGGCCAGGGCGGCCAGTATGTGAAGGAAGGCGACGAGCTTTGCACCATCGTCCCGGACACGAACGACCGCGTCGTCGAGCTTTTTCTCGACGGCCTCGATGCACCGCTGGTGCTGGCGTTCGCAGACCGCACCGGCCGGCTGCCGCACGTGCGACTGCAGTTCGAGGGCTGGCCGGCGATCCAGTTCTCGGGCTGGCCCGAACTGGCGATCGGCACGTTCGGGGGCAGGGTCCGGCAGGTCGACTCGGCGGCGAACATCGACGGCAAGTTCCGCCTGCTCGTGGAGCCGGAATCGGAACTGACCGGCGACGAGTGGCCGGCCCCCGAGTTCCTGCGGCAGGGCAACCAGGCCGTGGGCTGGGTGCTGCTCAACCGCGTGCCGCTGGGCTACGAGATCTGGCGGCGGCTCAACGGCTTCCCGCCGGTGCTGGCGCCCGAGTCGAAGGGCAAGGCCAAGGGCAGGGACGAGGAAAAGGGCCCGAAGCCGCCCAAGGTCAAGGTCTGAACGGCCGCGCCGTCCTGCTGGCCGCCGTGCTCGTCGTGGCCGCGATGTCCGCCGCCCGCGGCCAGGAGCCACCGCTCGGGCTCATCGACCCCGCCGCCCCGCCGGCCGCCGCCTTCCCGGTGCCGGAAGTGCTTCCGCCCCCCGCGGCGGCGCCGCGCCGGGCCGTCACCGCGGACATCGAGCCGCCGGTCGTGGCCAACGTTCAGGCGGTACCCGGTGCGGTGATCGACGAGTGCCCCGCTCCGCTATCGCTTGGCGACGTCCTCCGCAGCGTCCTCACCCACTACCCGCTGCTCCAGGCCGTCGAGCGGGAGCGGGGCGTCGCCGCGGGACGGTTCCAGTCCGCCCAAGGCGCCTTCGACACGAACTTGGCCATGGCCGGCAACGCCCTCGCCCCCGGCACCTACGAGAACTACCGGTCCGACTTCGGCCTCACGCAGCAGTTCATGGCGGGCGGCATCAGCGCCTTCGGCGGCTTCCGCACCGGCTTCGGCGACTTCCCCACCTACAACCTCGGCCAGAAGACGGCCGACGTCGGCGAGTTCCGCGGCGGGCTCAACGTGCCGCTCGCCCGCAACCGCGACATCGACCGGGCCCGCGCCACCCACGCCCAGGCCCGGCTCGACATGGCGCTGGCGGAGCCGGCGATCGAGCGCAGCCGCCTCGACTACATGCGGTCCGCCGCCCGCGCCTACTGGTTCTGGCAGGGATCCGGCGAGCGGTTCGGCGCCAGCGAGCGGGTGCTCCAGCTCGCCATCGACCGCGACGAGCAGCTCGAACTCAAGGTGGACGCTGGCGCCGTGGCCAACATCGAGCGGGTGGACAACCAGCAGAACATCGCCCTGCGAAACGGGTTCCTCGTGCAGGCCGATCGGGGCGTCCAGCAGGCGGCGATCGAACTGTCGCTGTTCCATCGCGATCCCACCGGCCGGCCGCTGCTGGCCCGCCGCAACCGGATGCAGCCCCTGCCGCAGCCCGTGCAGCCCGCGCCCGCCGTCTTCGAGCAGGCCGTCACCCGCGCCCTGCGGTCGCGGCCCGAGTTCCAGCGGCTCTCGCTGCAGAAGGAGAAACTGCTCGTCGAGCGGCGGCTGGCGGCCAACCAGATGCTGCCCGGGATCGACGGCCAGATCCTCGGCAACCAGGATGCCGGCTACGGCAAGAGCCCGCTCTCCGGGCCGCAAGGCCTCGACCGCCAGGTGCTCCAGGCGGCCGTCGTCTTCCAATTGCCCGCCCAGCGGCGCGACGCCCGCGGCAAACTGCAGACGCTCGAGTCGCAGCTCATGCAGCTCGATCGCCAGCTCGACTTCGCCCACGACCAGGTGCGGGCCGAGGTGCAGGATGCCTACTCCATGCTGGAGCGGGCGTTCGAGTTCCACCGGCAGGCCGCCAAGCGGCTCGAACTGGCCCGGACCGTCGCCGACGCCGAGCGGGAACAACTGCGGCTCGGCCGCAGCGACGTGCTCCGGGTCACGATCCGCGAGCAGGCCAAGTTCGAGGCCGACATGCTGGAGATTGCGGCCCGTCAGGAGTTCTGGAAGGCGGTCAGCGACCTGCGGGCCGCCGACACGTCGCTGGGCCCCGACAATGCGGGGATGCTCGACC
>JBJTHX010000343.1:0-7528 GCA_046094745.1 Planctomycetia bacterium | reverse complement strand
GCGCGGCCGCGGCGACCGGCCCTGCCGCCGGATCGTAGAGCCGGCCCTCGCGCCGCAGTCGGGCGAGTGCCTCGGCCGCCCGATCGAGGACCGCGGCCACGCCGTCCGGCAGAGGCGTTGCGGCAGCGGCGGCCGCGGCGGGGTACCCCCCACCCGCTCGGCTTACCACCGTCGCCCACAGGCAGCGGCTAAACCACGATTCCCGCGTCGCTCCCTCTGGTTTGCGGCGACCATGCGCGCCCGGCGACACGAGGCCGACCCACGCGGGCGGCCGCTCGGCCGCCGCCGCCGCGATGGGCCGGGCGAAGTTCCTCGCGATCGTGTCGCGCCGGATCTTGAACGACGCCGTCGCCTCACCACTGGCTGCATCGAAGGGCCGGCCGACGAGGAACACGCGGCGCACCTGCCAGGCCGACGGCAGGTGCCGCTGCCGGCGGGCGATCCGCCGCGCCAGCCAGCCCGCGACCCGCGGGTGGGCGATCGCGGCCCGCCGGCTGAAGACGGGGAGTCGCAGCCGCTTCACGAGTCGGCGGACGCACGCCGGCTCGGGCACGACCAGGGCGATGGGAAACCGCAGGCCGTCGCCGACCACGCACACCTGCGCCACCGCGACGTCCTCGGCGAGCGGCCGCTCGACCGCGGACGCCGGCACCTTCAGGCCCGTCGCCAGCACGAGTCGCTCGGCCACCCGGCCCGTGATCCGCACGTGGCCGTCCGGTTCGATGTCGGCGAGGTCGCCGGTCGGCAGCCACTCGGGGAGCGGCTCGACCGCGGCAGGGACGCCGGGTCGCTCCCGTGTCTCCGCGGGCGGCCGCACGATGCCCAGCCCTCGGCTCGGCGTTCGCACGAGCAACTGTCCGCGGTCGTCGGTCGCCAGTTCGATGCCGCCCAGGGGCGGCCCCACGGTCCCCGGCCGCGCGATCCGCGGGTTGGAGAGCGTCACGACCGGACCGGCCTCGGCCAGTCCGTATCCCTCCACGAGCGGCACGCCCGCGGCCGCGAAGCACTCCGCCGTCCGCCGCCGCAGCTGCGCGCCGCCGGAGACGCAGACGCGAACCTCGCCGCCAAGCGCGGCCCGGAGGTCGGCGATCCTGCCCGCCCGGGCGCCGCCCTCGAGCCGCTCGAAGAAGGCCGGCACGCCGAGGATCACCGTCGGCGGCAGGGCCGCGCAGGCGTCGAGCACGCGACTGCGGTCGCGCACGACGTTGAGGCAGCCGCCCCGGACAATCGCCGTGTAGAGGTCGCCCGTGCGGGCGAGCGCATGGCTCATCGGCAGCCAGGCGAGGCGGACGTCGCGCGGGTCGTCGAGGAACGTCGCGCTCGCCGCCACGGCATTGGCGGCCAGGCCACGCTGGGTGTGGAGCACGCCGTGCGGCAGCCCCGTCGTGCCGGAGGAGAGCAGGATCGTGCACGGCGCGTCGGGATCACAGTCCGCCAGCCGCCGTTCGAGCCGGCGGAGGACCGCCGCGTGGTCGCCGGCCCGGCCGCGATGACCGGCAAGCGCGCCCGCGGCGTCGACGCTGGGGCCCGGCAGCCGCGGCGGCCGCCGGCCGCCACTGGCGACGCCGCCGCGCAGGCCCAGCCAGTCGAGGCTGTCAGCGGCGGGCTCGGAGCCCGGCTCGTCGTGCACCGCGACGTGCACCAGGCCCGCGAGCAGGCAGGCGAGATCGACGACGATCCAGTCGGGACCGGGACCGCCGCGGTGCGCGACCCGGTCGCCGCGGACGAACCCCGCGGCCTCGAGCCGGTCGGCGAGGTCGAGGGCCGCGGCGGCCAGTTCCGCCCAGGTCCAGCCGGCCGCGCCGCGCCCGCCGTCGCGTTCCGCACCGTGGCCGCGCGTCAGCCCGTCGACGAGGGCGAGGCGATCCCCCGCGGACTCGACGCGGGCGACGAGCAGGGCGACGAGCGATTCGGCTCCAGGCCCAGGGGCGGCCTGGCCGAGCGGCGATTGCGGGCTGGGGACGGCGATCGACATCGGTTTCACCCTCGCTCGCAGCGCTCGAACAGCACCGCGATCCCCTGGCCGAGGCCGATGCACATCGTGGCCAGGCCCAGCCGGGCGGAGGCGTCGCGCATGGCGTGCAGCAGCGTGGTCGCGATCCGCGCGCCGCTCGCTCCCAACGGGTGGCCGATCGCCAGCGAACCCCCCCGGACGTTGACCCGCGCCGGATCGAGGCCGAGCTCGTCGATGCAATGGATGGCCTGCGCGGCGAAGGCCTCGTTGAGCTCGACGAGGTCGATGTCGGCCAGGCCGATGCCCCGGTCCGCGACCCGCGCGAGTAGCTTGCGGGTGGCCGCGATCGGGCCGGTGCCCATGGCCGCCGGCGGCACGCCTACGACGGCCGTGGCCACGACCCGCGCCCAGGGCTCGAGCCCCTGGCGGGCGGCCTCGGCCTCCGCCATGACGACCAGCGCCGCGGCCCCGTCGCTGACCGGGGCGCTCGTCGCCGCGGTGATCGTGCCGAGCCGCGGCAGGAACACCGGCTCGAGCGCCGCCATCGCCTCCAGGCTCGTGTCGGGGCGGATCGCCTGGTCGCGAACGGCCTCGACCACCCCGCCCGACTCGTCGTGGCCCGTCACCGGCACGATCTCGTCCTCGAAGAGACCGGCGTCGCAGGCCCGTGCCGCGCGGCGATGGCTCTCGAGGGCGTATTCCTCCTGCCGGCGGCGCGGGATGCCGTGGGCCGCCGCCAGGTGCTCCGCGGTGAGCCCCATCGAGAGCATCCCACGGCTCGAGCGGGCGAGCACCCGGGGGTGGATGTCGACGGCGGAATCCATCGGCAGATGGTGCATGTGCTCGACGCCCGCCACCACGTGCACGCGCTCCGCGCCGGCGGCGACCGCGTGGCAGGCCTGGGCGAGCGCCTGCAGCGACGAGCCGCACAGCCGGTTGACGGTCGTCCCCGCCGCGGCCAGCGGCAGGCCGGCCAACAGGGCGGCGCACCGGCCCGCGTTGCCGCCCAGTTCGCCCCGCTGCTGGGTCGCGCCGAGCACGACGTCCTCGACCGTGGCCGGATCGACGCCCGAGCGGTACACGGCCGCGGCGATCACCGCGGCGGCGAGCTCGTCGCCGCGGACGTGGCGAAACAAGCCCCGGTCCGGGTGGGACCGGCCGATCGCCGTGCGGCACGCGGCCACCACCACGGGCGCGGCGTCGGAATCGCGGGCAGATGGCAGACGCATGGCATGTCCGGGGTCAGGCGGTGAATCGTGATCCGGCGGCGGCCATGGCGAGCAGCCGCTCGGTGGGCTGCATCCGCGGCCCGAGGTCGGCCAGCGGCTCGAGGCGGCGGACGACCTCGGCGGAACCGAGCGAGTCGGCCCAGGCCAACAGCCCACCGCGGAAAGCCGGGAAGCCGAGCGCGTGGATCACGGCCAGGTCGATGTCGCGGCCGTCGCGGACGAGGCCCTCGTCGAGAGCGCGGACGGCCTCGAGGAGCATCGGCAGCAGCAGCCGGTCGGCGATCGTGCGATCGCTCGTCTCGCGGGCCGGCAGGGCGTAGCGGCCGATCGCTTCGGCGGCCCCGGGATCGGGGCCGAGCAGCCGCGTCTTCTGCGCGGCCGACGCATAGCGGTAGAAGCCGCAGCCGCTCTTGCGGCCGAGGCGGCCCGACTTCACGAGCGCGGGGATGACCGGCGATGCCTCGATCCGGTCGCCGTAGGCCGCATTGAGGACGAGCCCCGCGTAGAAGGCCGTGTCGAGGCCGATCATGTCGTAGAGTTCGACCGGCCCCATCGGCATCCCGAACTGGCGGGCCACGCGGTCGACCCTGGCGCAGTCGATGCCCTCGCGGACCATCTCCACGGCCTCGTGGAGATAGGGCATGAGCACGCGGTTGACGAGGAAGCCGGGGCTGTCGCGCACGACGACCGGGCACTTCCCCAGCCGCTTGGCATGGGCCACGACGGCCGCCACCGTCGCATCGCTCGTCGCAGGTCCGCGGATCACCTCCACGAGCGTCATCCGCCGCACCGGGTTGAAGAAGTGCATGCCACAGAACCGCGTCGGATCGGCCAGGCCCTCCGCCAGCCGGGCGATCGGGTTGGTGGACGTGTTGGTGGCGATGAGCGCGTCCGGGCCGACGAGCCGCTCGATGTCGGCGAGCACCTGTTGTTTGACGTCCGTCCGCTCCGTGACGCTCTCGATCACGAGGTCGCACCCGGCGACGGCCGCCAGTTGCGTGCCGCCGCGGAGCCGCCCCGCCAGCGCCAGCGCCCGTTCCGGATCCGTCCGCTTCGTGGCCCGGTCCCAGGCCGCCTCTTCGAGGATGCCGGCGGCGGCTGCGGCGATCGCCTCCGGGTCGACGTCCACGAGGGCCACCGCGAAGCCCGCCCGCAGGTGGGCGGCCGTGATCCCCGCGCCCATGATCCCCGCGCCAATGACGGCTGGAGCCTCCGGCGGCCCGCCGGCGGCCGCGGGCTCTGGATCACCGTCGGCGCCGACGCCGGGATCGCGGCGATTCCGCTCGCCGATGCGGAACACCCGCAGCAACTGGCCGGCCACCGGCGTGCGGGCGAGTTTCGCGAAGGCTGCGGACTCGATCGCCCCCGCGGCCGACGCATCGACGGCCGCGCCGTCGAGGATCGTCCGCAGGATCGCGGGCGGCGCCGGATAATGACCGCCGGTACGGCCGAGGATCACGGCGGCGGAGGTGGCCTCGAGAAACTCCCGCTCCACCGGGTCGAGTTCCACGGGCCCGGCCTGCCGCCGGCGCCGTTCGGCGACCGGGCCCGCGAGGCCGTGCATCTCGACGAGCCGCCGCGCCGCCTCGATCGCCATCTCGGCCGGCACGCAGGCGTCCACGAGGCCCATCCGCTCGGCCGCCTCGCCGCCGACGTGCTCGCCTGCCGCGATGAACTCGCCCGCGGGCCCCGGGCCGATCAACCGCGGCAGGCGGACCGTGCCGCCCCAGCCGGGCAGGAGGCCGAGTTTCACTTCCGGAAATCCGAGCACCGTATGGGCCGCGTCGGTCGCCACCCGCAGGTCGCAGGCCAGGGCGAGTTCCAGGCCGCCACCGAGGCAGACGCCGTCGATCACCGCCACGCTCGGCCATGGCAGCCGGGACAGCCTCGCGAACAGGCCGCGGCCGGCATCGCACAGCCGGGCGATCTCGGCCTCGTCGAGGCCGCGGAGTTCGTCGATCCGGCCGATGTCGGCGCCGGCGAAGAAGGAACCCTCTCGCCCCGACCGCAGGACGAGAGCCTTGGGCCGCCTGCGGAGCGGCCGGTCCTCCAACTCGTCGAGGGCCGCCGCCAGGTCGGCGAGCACCGCGGCCGTGAGCACGTTCTGCCGATGGTCGGGAACCACGAACGACGCGAGCACGAGGCCGTCGTCGAAGTCGGTGATCGCCAGGGTGGCGTGGTGCGGGGCGGCCGCCGGCATGCAGATGGTTCCGCGGTTTCGCTTGCCCTTTGCGGCAAAACCGCTAGTGTATCGGCTTCCCGGCGGTTCTCTGAAGGCCCCGCCGCCGCGTTCGAGAGCCGACACGGAGGTGTTCGCCCATGACCCAGGTTTCCCGGAACGGAGCGGCGAGTCACGGCGCGCCCTGGTGCAGCCTGCAGGGCCGCGGCGGGCTCGCCCTGGCGGCGGCATGGCTGGCGCTCGTCGCGATCGCCGTCGCGGGCCGGATCTGGCAGCCGGAGTGGCAGGGCGTGCGGCTGTGGAACGTGACGCCGCTGACGGCTGTCGCCCTGGCGGCGGGCGCCCTGTTCGCCAATCGTGCGGCGGCCGCGGCCGCGCCCCTGGCGGCGCTAGCGGTCAGCAATCTCTTCGAGCCTGCTTATGAGAGCTGGGGCGTCGCGGTGGTGGTCTACGCAGCCTCGGCCTGGCCCGTCCTGCTCGGCAGGATCGTCAACCGTCATCGCTGGGCGGCCGTGATCGGCGGTGCCGCCGCCGGGTCCGTCGTGTTCTTCCTGACCACGAACCTCGCCCACTGGGCGTTCACGGGCGACTACGACCGCTCACCCGCGGGGCTGGCGGCCTGCTTCGCCGCGGCGCTGCCGTTCTACCGCCCACTGGGCGACGTCGTGTGGACGCTCGTGCTCTTCGCGGGCATCGTCGCCATGCATGCGGTCGAAGAGACGCTCGGCCGGCGGCTGCATCCGCTTCCCGCCCCGGGCCGCGGGGACGCGTGAGGCTTGACTGGCGGCCGAACCGGTCGAGAATGCCTGAGTCTCCGCGGGAATGGCGGAATTGGCAGACGCGCCAGGTTGAGGGCCTGGTGGTAGTAATACCGTGCAGGTTCAAGTCCTGTTTCCCGCATTGTTCCAATCCGCGTCGCGCGACTACATGGTGCGATTGATCCCGTAATCCGGTGGTCCGCCGGGGGACGGTGAAAGCCTCGGCTTCGAGGCACGGTCGCCAACTCGCCTCGACTTCCCCCGATCCCCCGGCTCCTCGAACGGTCGGTCGATCGGATTTCCCCTGGGGCCGAAACTTCCCATGAGTTCGCCATCCGACGATGCGGCAACCGGGCCTGACACCACAGCGGACGCGGCAACGCCCCGGCGGATCCCGATCGGGACGCAGCGGCCGGGGGTGAAGCCGCCTTCGCTGGCGCCCAAGTACCAGTACGCGGCGCCGGCAGCGGACGCAGCCCCAGCCGCAGCGCCGGTTCCGGCGGCCGAGGCGACGGTCGCATCATCGAATCCGCCGGTGCCGGCCGCACCCGCGGCGATACCACCGGCTGGAGACCGCCCCGCGGGCCGCGGTGGTCGTCGCGACAAGCGGCGTGATGCGGCCCCCAAGTCGGCGTTCAGCGACGTCCTGCCGCCGGCCAAGCGGGTGGCCGTTCCGAACCTGCGGTCCGCGCTCGACGACGAGCTCGAGGCCGACTACGAGGCGGCGCTCGCCGGCCTGGCGGTCGACGACGTACTCGCGGCCGAGGCCGCTGCCAAGGCCGACGCCCCGCTCGATCCGGGCACGCGGCTCGTCGGCACCGTGCTCGCCATCGGCCCCGACACGGCCTTCATCGACCTGGGCGCCAGGCGGCAGGGAGCCATGCGGCTCGCCGGCCTGCTCGAGGATGGCGTCGATCTGCCCGCCGTTGGCGCGACGGTGCAGGTGACCGTCGGTTCGCGCAACGAAGAGGACGGCCTGTACGACGTGGCCCCGGCCAACCGGGCCGTGGCCGTCGAGGACTGGTCCCAGCTCCAGGCCGGCATGATCGTCGCGGCCCAGGTGAAGGCGGCGAACAAGGGGGGGCTCGAATGCGAGGTGGGTGGCCTGCGGGGCTTCATGCCCGCCAGCCTCGTCAGTACCTGGCGGGTCGAGAACCTCGAGGAGATGGTGGGCCAATCGCTCGAGTGCCTGGTCACGGAACTCGTGCCCGAGGCCCGGCGACTCGTACTCTCGCGGCGGGCGGTGATCGAGAAGCGGGCCGCCGACGCCAAGGCCGAGATGCTCGAGACGCTGGAGCCGGGGACCGAGCTCGACGGCATCGTGCGGAACGTCCGCGACTTCGGCGCGTTCGTCGACATCGGCAATGGCGTCGAGGGACTCGTGCACGTCAGCGAACTGTCGTGGGAG
>JBJTHX010000342.1:0-3366 GCA_046094745.1 Planctomycetia bacterium | reverse complement strand
TGGTGAGGCAGACACCAGACGTCACGCGCCGGAGCGGCGTCGACAACCCCTCCCTCGCCTCCGCCATCGCTCACAGGAGACCCCTGCGAAGTGGTCGGCTGCTCGGTGAGACGCGATGCTCCGGCTCCTCCGGGCTTGCCGACGCCGCTCCGGCGCGTGACGTCTGGTGTCTGCCTCAACACCGTGGTCACCGGCCCAGCGCGCTAACGGCGCCGACGCTTCGTGCCGCGCGGTTCGTGGCGGGCGGGCTTGCGCCGCTCGGGCTTCTTGCGGCCGCGGTCGCGCCGCGGTGGGGGGGCCGCGCGGCGCCGCTCGCGGCCGCCTTCGACGACCAGGCGGAAGTCGAGTTCGCGGCGGTCGAGATTGACGCGGGCCACGGCCACGCGGACGCGGTCGCCGAGCCGGAACGAGCGGCCCGGCCGCCGGCCCGAGAGCGTGTGGGAGACCTTGTCGTAGCGGTAGGCGTCGTCGGGCAGGCTGTCGAGCGGCACCAGGCCCTCGGCGGGGATCGCGAGGCCCTGCACGAACAGGCCGAAGGGCTCCACGCCCGTGACCACGGCGTCCATCTCCTCGCCGATCCGCTTCGAGAGAAAAAACAGCAGCTTGAGCTTCACCAGTTCCCGCTCGGCCGCCTCGGCCCGCCGCTCGAGGTCGGAGCATGCGCCGCCCAACTGCACGAGGCCCTCGACGGGCGTGCGTTTTCCGCGGGCGAGCGCGTCGAGGGCCCGGTGCACCTGGAGGTCGGGGTAGCGGCGGATCGGCGAGGTGAAGTGGCAGTAGCAGTCGCTGGCCAGGGCGTAGTGGCCGTCCTCCTGCGGGCCGTAGGCGGCGCGGGTGAGGCTCCGCAGCACGGCGTAGTGGACGGCATGCTCCTCGGGCCGGCCGCGGGCGATGTCGAGCAGCCGCTGCAGCTCGAAGCGGCTCTCGAGCGTGTCGACCTCGAAGCCGAGCTCGGAGACGAACTCGGTGAGCTGGCGGAGCTTGCGGGGGTCGGGCTGCGGGTGGATGCGACGCAGGAAGCCCGCCCCCGCCGCGGCGAGCGCCCCGGCCACCGCCTCGTTGGCGGCCAGCATGAACTCCTCGATGATCCGGTGGCTCTCCGTGTTCTCCACGACGTGGGCGCCCGCCACGCGGCCGTCGCGGTCGAGGTCGATCTTCACCTCGGGCATGTGCAGTTCGAGCGAGCCGCGGGCCGTCCGCCGGCCCCGCAGGAGGCGGGCCAGGTCGCGCATCCGCCCGAGCAGTGCCCGGACCTCGGGCGTCATCTCGACCGCGGGCGTCATGGGATCGGCCAGGAAGACGTCGACCTCCTCGTAGGTGAACCGCCGCGCGCTCCGAATGGCCGAGTGCTCGACGGCCGCGTGCACCGGAACGCCGTCGGGCGCGAACTCGATCCAGCAGGTGCGGGCGTAGCGGACCTTGCCCGGCTGCAGGCTGGCGAGGTTGTTCGACACGATCTCCGGCAGCATCGGGATCACGCGGTCGGGCAGGTAGACGCTCGTGCCGCGGTTCCGCGCCTCCTGGTCGAGCGGCGATCCCTCGCGGACGAAGTGCGAGACGTCGGCAATGTGGACACCGAGGAGCCAGTGGCCCCGCTCCACCCGCTCCAGCGAGATCGCGTCGTCGAAGTCGCGGGCGTCGACCGGGTCGATCGTCACCACCGTGCGGCCCGTCAGGTCGCGGCGGCCCGCGGGGACCGACTCGTCGAAGGCCGCCGCCTGCCGCCGGGCGTCGTCGAGCGCGGGCTCCGGGAACGGGCCCGGGAGCCCGAACTCGGCGATCACCGTGGCCGTGTCGACGCCGACGTCGCCCGCCTTGCCGAGCACCTCGACGACGACGCCCTCGCCGTCCTTGAGCGCCGTCGGGAAGCGGACCAATTCCACGACGACCTTGTCGTCCTTCCGCACGCCCTTGGCGCCTGGGTCGCCGACGGACACGGGGCGGGCGAAGCCGGTGCCGTCGATCTGCACCCATCCCTGGCCCGCGGCCTCGAAGTAGGAGCCGACGAACCGGGTGGTCCGCCGCTTGACGATCTCCACGATCTCGCCGGACGGGCCGAGCCGCCGCACGTCACGGGTCCGCGCGAGTTTCACGCGGACGGTGTCGCCCGTGGCCGCGTCGCGGGCGGCGGTGGCCGCGACGTGGATGTCGGCGGCGCGGTCGCCGGGCGGTGCGTCGAGCGGGCGGACGAAGCCGTAGCCGCCGGCGGCCCGCGGGAAGATCCCGACGACGCCGTCGTCGCGGCGGCCGGCCGCGGGGCGGGGGCGCGGGCCGTCGTGACCGGCGCGTTTTCGGGGCATGGACGGCGGGATTTCCAGTCGCTATCGAAGGTCGGTCACCGCCCGGAGTCTAACGGAAGCGGGGCCCGCGCGTCGCGCGGTCGATCGGCGGCGGGGCGGAGGGGTATGATCCGCGGCGGGCAGAGGAGATCGCAGCGATGTCCAGACACGCCGGCCGACTGATCCTGGGCGGATTGGGATTGGTGTTCGTGCTGCTCGCCCTGGGTGGGCCCGCCACCCGGCAGCCCCCGGCCCCCGCTCCGGCCGCGCGGCCGGAACGGGACCGCAAGGTCATCGGCCGCACCACCCAGCACGTGCTGCCGCTCGACAAGGCGTTGCAGAACGGGGGTGTCGTCGTCGATCCCGACACGGAGCCGAACGAGGCGGGGCTGGCCGCCTACGGGCAGGCCTATCGGCACAGCGTGGCCCGGATCGGCGGGATCGCGGTGGAGCAGAAACTGCGGCTCTACCAGGCCGAGCACGAAGAAGTGCCGGCGACGCACGCCGAGTTCATGGCGAAGATCATCGCTCCGGGCTCACCCGACGAAGTGCAACTGCCGAAACTGCCGCCGTACCAGGACTACGCCTTCGACCCGCGCACGCGGCGGCTCGTGGTCGTGGAGTTTCCCGCGCGGAAAGCCGCGCCGTGAGCCGCGGTCAGCCGCGGCCGCGGAAGAACTTGCGGCCCTGGCTCTGCTGGTACTGCGTCCAGCCGTCCGCGGCGGTGGCCTCGTTTCGGAGCAACTGGATCGTGCCCGCCATCTTGGCGTCGAGGTGGTCGAGGTGGTGGAGGGCCACCGCCTCGAGCGTCATCGGCAGCTTCGGCGAGCCGAACTCGTACTGCCCGTGGTGGCTGGCGATCATGTGCTTGACGCGGACGGCCGCCTCCAGGTCGAAGGGCTGCCCCGTGCGGGCGGCGATGCCGCGGATCTTCGCGTCCACGATCTCCAGGCCGAGGAGCACGTGGCCGAGGAGCTGGCCCTCGTCGGTGTAGGAGAAGCCCTGCCGGCTCTCGAGTTCGCGGACCGTGCCGATGTCGTGGACGAGCACGCCCACGAGCAGCAGGTCGCGGTCCATCGCGGGATAG
>JBJTHX010000341.1:0-2581 GCA_046094745.1 Planctomycetia bacterium | reverse complement strand
GTAAAAGGACTGGTTGGCCCAGACCGTGTGGGGGAAGTCGTTCGTGATCCGGCGGAGGATCGGAAAGGCGGCCGCGTACTGCCGCGTCTGGAACAGCGCGACGCCCTGCAGGTAGAGCCCCTCCACGAACACGTCCCGCTGGTCTGGCGTCATCTCCCGCCCCGGCTGCTCGAGGGCCGCCAGCGCCCGCAGGTGGCCGATGGCATCCAGTTGCTCGCTCCGTGCCACCGCATGCCTGCCGAGGGCCAAGTGTGCGGCGAAGCGGGCGGGATCCTCCGGGTACTGCTCGATCACGGTCTCCAGCATTTTCACGCCGCGATCGTGCTCACCGGCGTCGAGCAGTTCCTGGCCCCGCTCGCGGAGCCGCCGGGCGGCAAGCCCGGCGGCATCGGCCCGGGGCTCGCGTTGCCGTGCCGGCCTCTGGCCGGCCGCGGGATCGGTCACGAGCAGGCCGCATGCCAGCGTCACCAGAAGGCCCGCAATTCGCCGCGGGACGGTCGGGCCGAAGATCGGGGCGGGCATGCGAGCGAACGGTGGTGGGGTGGGGATGGATGGCGGGATCGATCATATCCCGACCGCGGCCGGGGATTCACGGAGGCGATCCGGTGCCGGTGAAAGAGCCGCTCGAAATCCGCGTGGCCGCCGCCCGTCTACACTGCACCGTCGCTCGGGATGCGGAAATGCGTCCGATGTTACGGATTTTTGTAAAAGAACTGGAGCGGTCGGCCAAGCCGTGCGTTGCACATCCAGCCGCCGCGTGCTACAGCCTCAAAGGCGGGAATCCAGTGGTGCACGTCCGGCTTCCCTGCGACGCGGGTCACGCTTTTGGCCCGAGGCGGCTGCGATCGCCCATGAGCACTTCTGCCCGTCGTGGTATCGCTTCGACCATCACCTGGTGCATTGCCTGGGCGGCGTGCGTCGCGGCCAGCGGCCAGACCGTTCCCGAGGGACGGGAGGTGACGCATCGAGAGCAGTCGCTCCGCGAGTACGACCCGTTCTCGGCCGACGAGATCTTCGCCCGGATCGCGATCCCGCCGGCGCCCGCCCTGCCCCCGGCCGAGGCGCTGGCGACCTTCCAGACCGCCCCGGGCTTTCGCATCGAGTGCGTCGCGGCCGAGCCGCTGGTGGTCGATCCGGTGTTCTTCGAGTTCGACGCCGACGGCCGATTGTGGGTCATCGAGTTCCGTGGCTGGATGCAGGACATCGAGGGCACCGGGGAGGGCGATCCGATCTGCCGCATCGTCGTGCTGGACGACGAGGACGGCGACCGCGTGATGGATCGGTCGACGGTGTTCCTCGACGGACTCGTCATGCCGCGGACGCTGTCCTTCGTCGCCGGCGGCGTGCTCGTCGCCGAGCCGCCGCACCTGTGGTACTGCCGCGACACCGACGGGGACCTGCGGTGCGACGACAAGCGGCTCGTGGGGCGGTACGGCCGGCCGGGAAACCCCGAGCACACCGACAACGGGCTGATGCACGCGCTCGACAACTGGATGTACAACGCCAAGAGCGGCGTGCGGCACCGGTTCGTCGCCGGCCGGCTCGTGGAGGAGCCGACGATCTTCCGCGGCCAGTGGGGAATGGCACAGGACGACGTCGGACGGCTGGTCTACAACTACGAGAGTTCGTCGCTGCACGCCGACCTGCTCGCCGGCGAATACCTGCTCCGCAATCCCCACTTCACGGAGGAGTTGTGGCGGCGGGACTCCGCCGCGGTGAACGTCGACGTGGCCCGCAACGCCCGCGAGGTGCACCCGATCCGCGTCACGCCCGGAGTCACGCTCGGCGGCACCGAACTGCGGCCCGACGGACGCCTGCGAACGTTCACGGTCGCCTGCGGGCCGACGATCTACCGCGGCGACCAGTTCCCGCCGGAGTATCACGGCACCGCAATCATTCCGGAGGCCGCCGGCAACCTCGTCCGCATGAACGTGCTCGCGGGGGATGGGGCGCATCTCGAGGCCCGCAACGCTTTTGACGGTCGCGAACTGGTGGCCTCGACCGACGAGCGGTTCCGTCCGGTGTGCAGCCGTACCGGCCCGGACGGCGCGGTCTACGTGTGCGACCTGTACCGCGGGATCATCGAGCACGTGATCTTCATGATGCCCTATCTGCGGAACCAGATCCTCTCCCGCGGCCTGGACAAGCCGATCCACATGGGTCGGATCTACCGGATCACGCACGAGCGGGGGCGGCCGCTCGGGCCCCGGCCGCGGCTCTCGTCGGCCGCCGACGCGGAGCTGGTCGCGACCCTCGTCCATCCCAATGGCTGGTGGCGGGACACGGCCCAGCGGCTGCTCGTGGAACGGGGTGGTGAGTCGGCCGTCCAGCCGCTCCGTCGGCTGGCTGCCGACGAGGCGGCTCCGGCCGTGGGACGCGTCCACGCCCTGTGGACGCTCCAGGGGCTGGGCCGGCTGGATCGCGAGACGCTCGCCGCCGCCGTCGCGAGCGCCGAGGCGCCTGTCCGGGCCGCCGCGCTGCGGCTCGGCGGGCAGCTCGGCGGGTGGCCGGGCGGTCTGCCGCCGGCGGCGGACGACGTGCTGCCGATGGTGCGGCTGCAGCGGCTGCTCTCCCTCGGCGA
>JBJTHX010000340.1:0-8851 GCA_046094745.1 Planctomycetia bacterium | reverse complement strand
GTCTGCGGCTCGGGGGGCGGGGGTGGAGTTCATCGACTGCCTGGGGACTGGGCTGGACTGGCGCGAAAGCCTGCGTTTTTCGCCATCCGGCCTGTTTCTCGGGGAAATTTGCTTCGCCCTCCGAACATACCTAAGGTAGCGGTTTCCAACCGCCCCCGGCCGATTGACCCGGTGCCGGGCGGCATTCCCACCTTGCAAAAATTGCACTCCCACACCCCTTCCGGTAGCGGTCAGGCAGGCCGTCATCGGCTCCGATTCGCTCCCGGCCGCTTCGGCCGTGAGTTGCAGGCCCGTTTCGCGGCCGCGATCGAGGGTTTTTCGGTTTCGGCCCCGGACCGGCATGCGACGTGCTTCCATCGGGATGAAGTGGAAAAAGTTTCTCGGCCGCCCAACGGCCGCGTAGACTTGTTCCACCGGGCCTGCGGGCCGGTCGCGAGCGATCGCGGCCGGACGACGGCTCGAGACGTCGGTGACGCGCTGAGCGTCTGCCGGCGTGGTTGGAATCACAGTGCCGAGAGGAACGGTCATCGCAAGCGAACGCGCGTCCGTGTGGCGTGCGGCGATGCCATCCGGCCTCGCGGTGTAGGAACCCATTCGTCCCATGGCCACCCCGGCCGGTCGGTTGTCGGTAGTAGGTTTTCCCCTCCCTTCGTCATCTTTCGGTCCGATCGCCGGCAAGTGCCTCGCGGTCGGCATCTCCCCCGCGGCCCCGGATTGCCAGCCGCCGCCCTGACGCCCTCCCCCCACGTCGGGCTCGTACGGATGCCTGCCCCTGCAGGCAGGACTGCGTCGGCGACGCGCCGCCGCAGCCCCGTTGTAAACCGTGCGACCTCCCTGCCAGCACCCACCGCCGGGTTGTCCCGCGGCTGCAGGAGGCGCACACGACCGGACCAACGCACGCGTCTGCGATCGGTCCCGAAGAGCTGAATCCCCCCATGGAGATCATGTCGGTCAAGGTCCTGCGTGGCCCGAATCAATGGGCCTCGTTTCCCTGTCTCGAAGCCTGGGTCGACCTCGGTCGGCTCGAGGACTTCCCGTCCCATACGATCCCCGGCTTCAACGAGCGGATCATGGGCTGGCTGCCGAGCATGATCGAGCACCGCTGCTCGATCGGCGAGCGCGGCGGGTTCTTCGAGCGGCTGCGAACCGGGACCTGGATGGGTCACGTGCTCGAGCACGTGACCCTCGAACTCCAGACGCTCGCCGGCACGCCGGTCGGCTACGGCCGGGCCCGGGAGGCGAACACCCGCGGCGTCTACAAGGTGGTCGTCGAGTACAAGGAGGAGGCGTTCGCGATCGAATGCCTCCACGTGGCCCGCCGGCTGATCATGGCGGCCATCGAGGACACGCCGTGCGACGTCGCCGCCGAGGTCAATCGGCTGAGGAAGGTGCTCCTCGACGTGCAGCTCGGCCCGAGCACCCGGTCGATCGTCGAGGCCGCCGCCGCCCGCGGCATCCCATCCCGGCGGCTCACCGCCGGATCGCTCGTCCGCCTCGGGCAGGGGGCGAAGCAACGGCGGATCCTCGCCGCCGAGACCGATCAGACGGGGGCCGTCGCCGAGACGATCGCCCAGGACAAGGATCTGACCCGCGGCCTCCTCGCGGAGGCGGGTGTGCCGGTGCCCGAGGGGCGGCCCGTGTCCGATGCGGCCGAGGCCTGGAGCGTCGCCGCGGAGATCGCCGCACCCGTCGTGGTCAAGCCACGGTACGGCAATCAGGGCCGCGGGGTGTCGGTGAACCTCTCCTCCCGTGCGGAGGTCGAGCAGGCCTGGCACGTGGCGCACGCCGGCGAGCGCGAGGTCGTGGTGGAACGGTTCGTCGCCGGCGGCGACTACCGCGTCCTCGTCATCGGCGGCAAGATGGTCGCCGCGGCCAGGCGGCACCCGCCCCTGGTGACGGGCGACGGCCGGGCCACCGTCCGGCAGCTCGTCGAACGGACGAACGAGGACCCGCGGCGGTGTGCGGATCACGCCGGGGCGCTGAGCCCCGTCGTCATCGACGAGGTGGCGGGCGCCGTGCTCACCGAGCAGGGCCTGGATATCGACAGCGTGCCGGAGGCCGGGCGGGTGGTGCTGCTGCGGCACAACGCCAACCTCAGCACCGGAGGCACGGCGGAGGACGTCACAGACGCCGTCCATCCGGAGGTCGCCGCTCGGGCCGTCGAGGCCGCGCGGATCATCGGCCTGGATGTGGCCGGCATCGACATCGTGACCTCCGACATCACCCAGCCGCTGGAGGTGACCCGCGGCGTGGTGATCGAGGTGAACGCGGCCCCGGGCCTGCGGATGCATCTGGAGCCGACAGTCGGTACGGCTCGCGACGTCGGCGCCGCGATCGTGGACACGCTCTTCGCACCGGGTGACGACGGCCGGATCCCGACTGCCGCGGTGACCGGCACCAACGGCAAGACCACCGTCGTGCGGCTCATCTCCCATCTCGCGGGCATCGGTGGCGGCACCGTGGGCATGACCTGCACCGAGGGCGTGTGGATCGGCAACCGCATGATCGACGCCGGCGACTGCAGTGGTCCCAGGAGCGCCCAGCGGGTGCTCGCCAATCCCGGGGTCACGACGGCGGTGCTCGAGACGGCCCGCGGCGGCATCCTCCGGGAGGGCTGCGGCTTCGACAAGTGTGACGTGGCGGTGGTGACCAACATCGCCTCCGGCGACCACCTGGGCATCGGCGAGATCGACACGCCTGAGCAGATCGCCTGGGTCAAGGGTGCGATCGTGGCCGCGGTGCGTCCCAGCGGCGCGGCCGTGCTCAATGCCGCCGATCCGCTCGTCGTCGACATGAAGAAGTGGTGCAAGGGCCAGGTCGTCTACTTTGGCCTCGACCCCGCCAATCCCGTCATCGTGGAGCACCTCGCCCAGGGCGGTCTGGCGGCCACGCTGCGGGACGGATGGATCGTGCTCTGCGACGGGCCGCGGGAAACGCGACTCGCCCACCTCGACCGGGTGCCGCTGGTGCACCGCGGCCTGGTCGCCTTCCAGGTGGAGAACGTGCTGGCCAGC
Organism: Planctomycetia bacterium; assembly: GCA_046094745.1. Classification (GTDB taxonomy): domain Bacteria; phylum Planctomycetota; class Planctomycetia; order Pirellulales; family UBA1268; genus QWPN01. The sequence continues at coordinate 5,837 of JBJTHX010000340.1, read as the reverse complement.
GCCGCCGCGGCCTGGCGGCTGGGCGTGCCGCTGGAACTGGTGCGGCTGGGTCTGGAGAGCTTCTCGAGCGGTACGACCGGCTCGCCGGGCCGCTTCAACCTGCTGGACCTCGGCGGTGCGGCCATCGTCGTCGACTACGGCCACAACGTGCCGTCCCTCGAGCAGATCTGCCTGTCGATGAAGAAGTTGCCGCACCCGCGGCGGACCGCCGTCTACTCGGCGGCCGGTGACCGCCGGGACGTCGACCTTCTCGCCCAAGGGCGACTGCTCGGCGAGACCTTCGAGCGGGTCGTGATCTACGAGGATGCGTACATCCGCGGCCGGCAGCCGGGCGAGATCACGCGGCTGATCGCCCAGGGCATCCGGGAGGGCATGCCGGGGGATCGGCCCGTGACGATCGAGGAGGGGGGAACGTGGGCCGAGGCTGCGGCCCGGGTGCTGGATGCGGCGGCCGCCGGCGACCTCGTGCTTCTGCAGCCCGACACCATCGAGCAGACGATGCCCTGGCTGGCCGAGCGGTACGGCGGCCGGCTGCGGGATCTGACCTTCGACGAGATCGCTGGGCCGGCGGCCCACGGGCTCGGCGAGCGGGCGCCCCGGCCGGGTGAGCCCGTGGCCGTGAAACGCGGCCGAATCGGCTTGGGTGTCGCCGCCGTGCGGCCGATCGCGACGGGCGAGACGATCATCCGCACCTGGGGCGAGCAGGCGGACAAGCGCTCGGCCCACACCATGCAGGTGGACGTCAACACCCACGTCGTCCCCGACGGCGTGACGGTGCTCGTCAACCATTCCTGCGACCCGAACTGCGGCGTCGTCATCCGTTCCGGAGTCAAGCAGATCGAGCTCCGCGCCCTGCGGCCGATCGCGGCGGGTGAGGAGATCACGGTCGACTACGACACGTTCGAATACGAGGTTTCCCACCTCGGCGGCCCATGCCGCTGCGGGGCGGCGAGCTGCCGCGGCCGCGTGGCCGGCTACCGGCACCTCGCGGCGGATGTGAAGGCCCGGTACGGCGATTTGATCGCCGAGTACCTCCGCCTGCTCGATTCCGAGGTCACGCTGCCCGCGGGCGTGTGACGGCTACTTCAGGCCCGGGCGGCGGTCGAGGGCGCCGCGGACGCCAAGCTGCTCCGGATGCCGGGCGATCTTGTCGGCGAAGACGCGGACGTCGTTGACGATCGGCCGCAGCTCCTTGGTCAGGCCGTTGACGTTGGCGGCGGCCTGGGCGAGGTCGTCGTAGACCTGCGGGTCGCGGACGAGCTTGCCGATCGTGCCCTGCGACTCGTTGAGCGCCCGCGTGAAGGCGGCCGCCTGCTGGAGCACCTCGTCGAGCCGGCCGATCGTCTGGTTGACCTGGGCGACCATCCCCTCGCCCCGCTCGCCGAGCGGCTTGGTGAGGCCCTCGAGATTCCGCAGGTTGCGGTCGGCGGAATCGAGCGTCGTGCCCATGCCCTTGACGGTCGACCGCAGGTCGGTGAGGACGTCCGGCAGGGTGGTGAGCGTCTCCTTGAGCTTGGCCCGGGCGTTCGGATCGCCCATGACGTCGTTGATGTTGGCCATCGCCAGGCTGAAGGAGTCGAGGGCCGCCTCGGTCTTGCGGACCATCTTCTCGAAGGTGTCGTCCTCGCCGAGGAGCAGCTTGTCGAGGTTGTCCGACAGCCGGGTGACGGCGGCGCTGGCCTCGGTGAGCGAGTCGAGGGCGACGCCCATCTTCGGTTCGAGCGTGGCGAAGACCTCGAACGGGTCCCGCGAGATCGCCCCCAGAAGCGTCTCGTCCTTGCCGATCCGCTGTCGGGGCGGGCGGATCGTGCCGGGAACGAGCTGGATCTCGGCGTCGCCCAGGAGTGTGGCGGCGATCCGGGGCTGCTCGTCGCGGTAGATCGGCACGTAGGAATCGATGTCGGCCACCACGCTGACGCCGCCGCGCTCGTCGAGCTGCACGCTGGCGACGCGGCCCACGAGGATGCCGTTCTTCCGCACCGGCGTGCCGTTGGCGATCCCGCGGGCGTCGGCGAAGCTCATCTTCAGCGGGTACGTCGCCTGCACGAGGGAGGGCAGGTCGCCGAACAGGACGACGAGGATGCCGGCGATGATGGCCGTCGCCAGCACCACCACGCCCACCCGGAACTGCATCACGCGGTCGTTCATGTCCCCTCCTCCTCCTGCTCCGGGCCGGTCAGGCCCTGCTCCTCCTGGAGCTCGGTCAGCCGTCCGCCCGCGCGGCCCTCGACGAACTGGCGAATCCGCGGGTCGCGACAGGCGACCAGGTCGGCCGGCGACCCCTCGAAGACGATCTGCGGCTCGCCCGGCCGGAGGCGGGCGAGCGGGGAGAGCATGACGATCCGGTCGGCCACCTTGCGGGCGGTCTGCATGTCGTGGGTCACGACCACGCTGGAGACCCGCGGCCGGGCCCGCGCCTTGAGGATCAGCTCGTTGATCACGTCGCTCATGATGGGGTCGAGGCCGGTGGTCGGCTCGTCGTAGAGCACCAGTTGCGGGTCGAGGGCGAGAGCCCGGGCGAGCCCGGCCCGCTTCCGCATTCCCCCCGAGAGCTGCACCGGCTTCTTCGCCAGCGCGGTGCGCGGCAGGCCGACCTCGTCGACCAGCGAGGTGACGATCTCGCGGATCTCCGCCTCCGAGACCCGAGTGTGCTCCCGCAGGGGAAAGGCGATGTTGTCGGCGACGGTATGGCTGTCGAACAGGGCCGCCCCCTGGAAGACGAAGCCGTAGCGGGTTCGCAGGTGGGCCAGTTCACGTTCGCTCATCCGCGCCAGGGACCGCCCCTCGAAGAGCACCTCGCCGGGCGTGGGCCGCACGAGGCCGATCATGGTCTTGAGCAGCACGGTCTTGCCGCAGCCGCTCTCGCCGAGGATGACGAGCGTCTCGCCGGCGGCCAGGTCGATGGAGATGTCGCGGAGCACCTCGTGCCGGCCGAAGCGGACCCCGACCGCGTCGATTCGCAGCACCGGCGAATCGGCGGCCTCGGCGGCGGTGGAGCGGGCGGTGGCGGTGGCGGGCATGATCGCGTGTCAGAGAAGCCGGCGCGGCCCCTCCGGTCGGAAGAAGTCGTGGACGTTGTTGAGCCAGATCCCCAGGAACAGGTCGAGCACGAGGATCAGCACGAACGAGTGCACGAACGCGTTGGTCGCGGCGCGGCCGACCCCCTCGGCCCCGTGGTCGCAGTGGAAGCCGTGGTGGCAGCTCACCAGCGCGATCGCGGCGCCGAAAAACAGGCTCTTGAAGATGCCCATCAGGAAGTCGAAGGCATCGACGTACTCCCGGGAGTTTTCCCAGTAGTGGTGGTAGTCGATGCCCAGGAGCACGTGCGAATAGAGGTAGCCGCCGAGCACACCCATGAAGTCGGCCATCACGGTGAGCGACGGGATGAGGATCAGGCAGCCGAGGAACCGCGGCACGACGAGGTAGTAGATCGGGTTGGCACCCATGCTCTCCAGCGCGTCGATCTGCTCCGTGACCCGCATGGTGCCCAGTTCGGCCGCCATCGCACTGCCCACGCGGCCGGCGAGCATCGTCGCCGCCAGCACGGGGCCCAGTTCGCGGACGAGCGACAGGTTGATCACCGAGCCGAGTCGAGTCTCGAGCCCGAGGGCCTTGAACTGTGCGAAACTCTGCACGGCGAGCACCATGCCGATGAACAGCCCGGTCAGTGCCACCACGGGCAGGGACATGACGCCGATTCGGTAGAAGTTCGGAATCAACACGTCCCGCCGCTGCCGCCGCGCGAAGATCCAGCCGACCGTGCGGAGCGCGAACAGCGTCACGTCCCCCATGCCGGCGATGCTCGCCATCACGAAACTGCCGAGGTTCGCGATCTGGTCGGCGAGCCAGCCGGCGGGACCGGGCGGAGCGGGCGTGGAGGCGGAAGCGGCCATGGATTGGAGTCCTGGACGGGCGTCGCCGGACCGCGGGGCGCGCGGCGATCCCTGCGGGTGGTATCGGTCGTGCCGGTCGGGCGGCATGAACGGAGCGGGGAGAATCCGCCGGCCAGCGGCAATCTGGGCAGCCTGGGCGGCCGGGCGATGCCGGTGCGCGGGATCGGCTACAGCGCGTCCTCGGTGCGGAGCGTGATCTCGACGAGTCGCTCGAGGGCCTGGGCCGGCGTCTCGTGCGGGAAATTGCTGAGCACGACCTCCTTTGCATAGAGCTTGCCGATGTAGCGGCGATGCTTCGCGGGCGAATCGCGGCTGGTGAGAAAGTCGCGATGGGCCGAGTTGATCACGATCTCGTTCTTGCGGGCGTCGTACCGCGACCGCCAGGCCCCGCCATGCTCGGCCTCGAGCCGGTAGGAAGGCAGGCCGCGGTGCGCGGGGCCGGCATCGTCGCCGGCGCCCTCGATGAACCTCACCTCCACCCGGTCCTCAGCCCCTCCCTGACCCTGGGCGGCGGTCACCTCGACGATCACCACCGCGGCCGTGTCGGCCATGACCCCGCAGGCTGCCTCATCAGGCTCGATCGATCCGCCGCCCTCCACCAACCGCCAACCGAAGGACACCTGCTCCAGGAGCGGCGTTCCCTCCGCGTCGTAGGCCCGGGCCAGGAGTCGCACCGTCCGTCCCGGCGAGCGGCGCGGGTGCCGCGGTGCGATCCGCACCGCATGCAGGGGACCCGGCTCGGCCGGGAACAACAAGGGCTGGCCGACGGGGCGGTGCGCGGCGGCCGTGTCGACCGAGGGTGGTGGACCTTCCGTCGGGCCGCCGGCCGCAGCCGTCGGCTTCGGGATGTCGAAATAGACGTATTCCTCCGCGGGCAGTTCGGCGAGCGCCGAGACGAAGGCCTTGTGCACCTGCTTGAGGATCTGGCGGCTCGCCCGCTCCGTCTCGGCCGCCTCGCGGCGGTCGAGGGCGGCCGCCAGATCGACCTCGATCGCCGCACCCGCAGCCACGAGCGCCTCCAGTGCGGCATCCGGCACCACGCCCCCGCGGGTGCCCGGGGCGAGCATCAGCGGTTCGAAATCGACGAGTCCCTCCAGCCGTCGGTCGGTCCAAGGGACGTGCTGGAAAGGCAGTAGGTCGGCGAGCTGCTCGAGCACCCGGGTCCCGTCCTTGCACAGGGCGACGCCGGGCTCGCCCGGCGCGGTCTCGGAGCGCACGTAGATCTCCACGTGCACGTCGCCGAGCGGCGTCGGGTAGCGGCGGGGAAGATCGAGCCGTTCGCCGGTGAACTCGCGCGGGGCGACGGCGATCTCGCGGCGGGCGACCCGGTCGGCGACGAGGATCTCGGCGCCGGTCGAGCGGATGCGGTCGCGGAGCTCGGCCGACAGATAGCGGGCGATCTTCTCACCCGTGACCAGCTTGCGGGTCGACTCGAGGAGCGGTCCCACGACGACCCGTGTGCCCGCGGTGACGATCCGCCCGCGGACGGGGCGGATCGTGTACTCCCGCCGGCCGCGGACGAGGTGCAGTTCCGCCGCCCGGCCGTCCGCAGCGGCGGAGATCATCCGCAGTTCCTCGCCCAGGGCCCAGAACGAGAGCAGGCCGATGCCGAACTCGCCGTGGATGCCCTTGCGACCGCCGGAGTCCAACTGCCGTTTCATCGAGTCGCACAGATGCGTCGCGATCCGCTCGAAGTCGGGGCCGCCGTGCGAATCGGGTGCCACGCCACGGCCGTCGTCCTCGACCTCGAGGAAGAAGTCGCCCCGCTGCCGGCGGCGAACGATGCGGATCCGTCGCCCTCCGGCGTCGATCGCGTTCTCGGTGAGCTCGCAGAGCGCCTTGAGCGGGTGCGTCTGGGAGTGCGCGATGATCGTGATCGCGTTCCACTGGTCGCCGATCCTGAGCGTGCCGGTGGTGGCCGCGGCCTGCCGAACCCGGGTCTTC
>JBJTHX010000339.1:0-5686 GCA_046094745.1 Planctomycetia bacterium | reverse complement strand
TCGCATCGCGGGTGAAGCGGAAGCCGTGGACGAGCAGGTTGCGGAGGGTGCAAAATCCCCACGCGAGCCGCCAGCCCGCCTGTCTGCGAATCGTGTCCCAGTCCTGCTCCGCAACGGCCGGGATGCTCGCGATGTCGTCGGCCGCCAGGTAATCGTCGAGCGTGCCGCGGCGGCCGGGCGAAAGCATGGCGGTCGAGCGTGCGGGGGGCCGCATCGGGTAAGGAGGTCGCCGGTGGCAGCCGACGCGGCGATTGCTGGACGATTGTGTCCCGTGCGGCTCACCCGCACAACCCGGAACCCCGCGCGAACCATGGCCGGACTGCTCGCCACGCTCATCGGCGGCGACCTGGCGGCGCTCGTCCGCGACCCACTCGGGGAGTTTTGCCGGCGGTCGGGCCAGGGGGCGGTGGTGCCACTGAAGATCGGCCTGCAGCGTGGGCACCTCGTCTCCGACCTGTCGGTCATCCGCCACGTCCTGCTCGACAACATCGGCAACTACGACAAACACACGCCGGGCTTCGACGCCGTGCGGGTCGTGCTCGGCAACGGTCTCTTGACGAGCGGCGGAGCCTTCTGGAAGCGGCAGCGACGGATCGTGCAGCCGGCCTTCCACGGCGAGAGCGTGAAACGCTTCGGCCTGATCATCTCCCGGATGGCGGCCGAGTGCGCCGCCCACTGGGAGGCGGCCGCCCGGCGGGGCGACACCGTCGATGCCTGCACCGACATGATGAAGGTCACGCTCCGGGCGGTGGCCGAAACGCTCTTCGGCGACGACCTCGCAGGGAGCGCCGACGAGATCAACCGCGTGTTTCCCACGATCCTCGCCTGCCTCGCGGCTCGCGTGTCGTCGCCGGTGCGGCCGCCCATCTGGCTGCCGACGGCCAACAACCGGCGGCTCCGGCCGGCGCTCGACGCGCTCGACGCAGTCGTGAGGCGGCTGATCGCCGCGCGGCGGCAGCGACTGGCGTGCGACGGAGCCGACGACGGGCATCGCGACCTGCTCACCACCCTGATGGCGGCGCGGGACGCGGAGACGGGCGAGTCGATGAGCGACGTCCAGCTCCGCGACGAGGTGATGACGATGATGATCGCGGGCCACGAGACGACGGCCAACGCACTCTCCTGACTGTGGGTGCTCCTCGACCGGCATCCCGACGAGGTGGAGCGGTTACGGGCGGAACTCGTGATCGCCACCGGCGGGCGGCCGCCCACCGTGGACGACGTCGGCCGCCTGCCGTGGCTGAAGGCGGTGATCCAGGAGACGCTGCGGCTCTATCCGCCGGTGTGGATGTTCGATCGCCGGGCGCTCGGTCCCGACGACCTCGCCGGCACCCGGGTGGGGAAGGGGGATCTCGTGATCTTCTGCCCCTACGCGCTGCACCGCCTGCCGCAAGCTGGAGCGACCCGGAGGCCTTCCGGCCGGAGCGGTTCGAGCCGGGCCGCGAGGAGCAGAAGAACAAGTTCGCCTATCTGCCGTTCAGCGCCGGCCCCCGCATCTGCCTGGGAGCGAGCTTCGCCATGATCGAGTCGCAGATCATCGTGGGCACGATCCTCGCGCGGCTCCGCCCGCGGCTGGCCGATCCGGCCCCGGTCGAACCGCAGCCGCGGGTCACGCTGCGGACGTCGCGGCCGGTGGTGCTCCGGCTCGAGCCGGCACCGCTCGGCTAATCAGCCCTCTTGCGGCGGACGACGTTGCGGTAGATGCCGACGGCCTCGTGCTCGCCGTTGCGGATGGCGTCCCCCACCGGCTCCCAGCGGCCGCTCTCCAACAGCTGCCGCCGCAGGACCGTCGCGTGGCGATTGATGACGTTATGCCGGATGTGTTCCTCCAGGAACCGCGCGGTGTCCTCGTCGGGGATGGCGAGATAGTCGATCTCCCGGTCGGCGACGGCGAGCATGTGGTCGAGCTTCGACTGCGTCGAGTCGCCCGGAACCGCCGCCCAGTCGGCCTCGGCGGCCACGGCAAATCCCGAGTGTGTGCGGAGCAAGACGCCTTCGACGCGGGGCCGGGCCTCCACGATCTCGACACCCGGAGTGTCGAAGAGCACGACGCTCTCGAGGCTGTCCTGATTGAGAAAGAAGCAGTGGGTGGTCGCGTAACTCGCCGAATCCCGACTAGCCGCGCGGGCGTCCCCGACGATCTGCCGGATGGCCCCACGATGAGCCGCCATCGAGTCGATGGCACCGCCGAAGTGCCTCTGCCAGCCGTCCGACGCGACGATCGCCGCCCCGCCCGCCGCCAGCAGGACGAGGCCCATGAACGCGGGCTGAGAGAGGTCGCGGGCGGGCGCTCCCGCGACGGGGAGCATGAGCAGCATCGTCAGCCCGAACGCCGCGGGCATGCTCACGAACGGATTGAGGCCGGCCCCGCGCGACACCAGCAGCACCACGGGCGCCACCCCGACCCAGAGCATCCGCCAGTCGAACCGGCCCGGCCCGGGCCGCCGCCCGTGGCGCCCGCCCTCGATCGCCCGGGCGCGCGGAAACGCGATGGCCAGGCCGGCCGCCGGCGGCCCGACGTGCCCAACGGCGAAGGCGACGTGCCGCAACGCCTTGACCAGCGGCAGCCTGGCGTTGGCATCGGTGTTCCAGACGACGTAGTAGTAATTCAGGGCCTCATAGTTGAGCAAGAAGAACCAGCCGCAGCCCACGGCCGCGATCACGGCGGCGATGGCAAGTCCCCGCAGCCGCGCGAGCCGGGTCGGCCGCGGCACGAGATCGGCGATCGCCAGCGGCAGGATCGCCAGCACCAGGTACACGGGGGCCGTCGCGCGGAACAGACAGGCCGCCGCCGCCGACAGCCCCAGCACGATGAAGTGCCGCCAGGATCGCGTCTCCATGGCGATCAGGTACCAGAGTACGGTGGTCGCGTACAGCAGCGCAAGGCTGAGATCCATGCGGAAGTCCGAAAGCCCGCCGTTGGGGTCGTACAGGCAGCCCCACAGGAGAAACGGCACGACGGCGAGCGCCATGGTCGCCGGCGCGAGGCCGCGAATCCGCGCGAGATAAAAGGCGAGCGTGCCGGCGAAGACGACGAGTTCCAGGCTCTGGATCGCGATGCCGATCAGCCGGCTCGGCTTCAGGAACGGTCCCACGACCGCGGCGAGTACCGGCGGCAGGCAGACGGTGGACGACCGGCATGCCTGCGCGAGCGCCGGCACGACCCCATCGGATGCGGCCCGCGTCATCACGCGATGCACCTGGGCGTGGTAGCTCATCGAGTCGTAGAACGGCTGCTGACGGGCGTAGAAGCGGCCGTTGAGCTGCACGGCGAACGACGCGACGACGAGACACAGGCCGACGATGACCGCCGCCGAAGCGACGAAATGTCGGCTGGTCGCACCAGGAACGGAGGCCCGCGGAACCGCCATGGTCGCCTCAGGCCGCCCGCCGGTGCCCGATTGCGGCGTCGCCGGCGGTCGCCGCGGCGTCGCGGCGGACGACGAACAGGGGCCGCCCCTTGGCCTCCTCGAAGATCCGGCCGATGTACTCGCCGAGCACGCCCATGCCGACCAACTGCAGTCCGCCGAGGCCGAACACAGCGCAGCACAGCGTCGTGAACCCGATCGGCGCCGTCTCGAGGCCCGCCAGCCGCTTCACGAAGAACCACGCCGCGACCAGGAACGAGCAGCCGCACACGAAGGCCCCGACCGTCGTCAGCAGTCGCAACGGTCGGACCGAGAAGCTCAGCACGCCGTCGGCGGCGTAGCGAAAGAGCCGCGAGAAGGTCTGCTTGGGGGCGCCGCGGTGCCGCGCCTGACGGTCGTACTCGAGCAGCACCTGACGGAATCCGACCCACGCCCGCAGTCCGGGAAAGAAGCGATGCGACTCGGGGAGGCCGTTGATCGCGTCGAGCACGGGTCGCGCCAGGAGGCAGAACGTGCCGGTATGCGGCGGGATGTCGAAATCGACGAGGTAGCGGAAGCCCGCATGGAACAGGTCGAAGGCGAGTCGCCGGAGGCCCGTGTCCTGCCGCGATCGCCGCCGCGCGATGACGACCTCCGCACCGTTCCGCCAGGCCGCGACGAGGTCGGGGATGAACTCGGGCGGATCCTGGAGATCGCCGTCGAGCAGGACGACGGCATCGGCGTCCGCCTGCCGCAGGCCGGCGGTGATCGCCGGCTGGTGGCCGAAGTTTCGCGAAAGCCTGAGGACGCGAAACCGCGGATCGCCACCGCCGCACGCGTGCAGGAGTTCGACGGTCCGGTCCCGGCTGCCGTCGTCGACGTACGTCACCCGCCAGGGCCCGCTGACCTGCTCGCACGCCCGCGCCACGCGCGAGTGAAGCTCGACGACGTTCTCCTCCTCGTTGAAGAGCGGAATCACGACCTCGAACATGACTGCTCCGGGAGGGTGGCCGCCGCAGCCGTGACCAGGCCGGCGGGGCCGGGACGGTAGGCCCCGCCGCGGAGCAGGTCAAGGCGTCGTCGTCGCCCCGAAAACAGCCGCCGGGGGCCATCCGGCTGGCGGCTGCTGCCGCCGGGCCGCGAGGAACAGAAGAACACGTTTGCTACTGTGTGCTTCAGCGCCGGCCCCCGCGTCTGCATGAGCGAGCTTCACCATGCTCCGGTCGCAGATCATCGTGGGCCGACCACCGGCCTCAGGCGGGCAGGCGATCGAGCCGGCGGCCACTCGTTCGTCCCACGGCCACGTCGGTCATCCGCGCGAATCGCTTGAAGACCGATTCCTGCCGGTAGGGGAGACCGTGCCGCTCGCAGAGCGACTTCACGACCGGCTGGAGTTCCCGGTACTTGCTCATCGGCAGGTCCGAAAAGAGGTGGTGCTCGATCTGGTAGTTGAGCCACAGGCTCATGTAATCCACGAACTCGTTGCCGCAGTGGTAGTTTGCGGAGCTCAGCACCTGCGTCGCGTAGAAGTCCTGGCGGCGGTGGTAGTGGAAGTCGAACCGGTAGAGGTCGTCGGCCGTGTGATTCGGGGCGATCACCAGGAACGAGTGGATGTTCGTGATGCACTCGGCGAGTAACTTGTTGAGCAGCACGTAGCAGGCCGCGGTCGTCCCCAGCGGCAGGAAAAGGCATGGCACGAGCAGGAAGTGGAAGCCCGCGTAGGGCAGATAGCCGCGGGCCCAGAGGACGCGGACCGTGGGCGACCGCAGGTCGAGGGCATTGCCAACCGACACGTGAAGGATGTGGTCGCTGGGTCGGCGGCGCATGGTGCGCGAGTCGAGCACGCTCATCGTGCGGGGGGCGTAGTAGGTGAACTTCCAGGTGAGCGCGAGCAGCGTCAGGAACACGTATTTCATCGCCAGCGGCACCCGGAGCGCCCGCAGGAACTCCACGTGTCGCTCGACCACGTCGGGATCCTTGTCCTCACCCGTGTAGGCATGGTGCAGGGTGTTGTGCTCGTAGTCCCACGCGCTGGGCACGATCCAGTCGAACCAGTCCACGAAGCGGCGCCAGCCCCGGGCGAAGCCGCGGCTGGTGTAGCGGGCCGGGATGCCTGGGATGCGGTCGTAGCCCCGGTGCGTGATGTGATGTGCCATCAGCCAGCGGGTGGTCTGGCCGAGGCTCAGCGCTACCGCCGTGAACGGGTTGGGGAACAGCCATGCCGTGAGGTAGCCCACGAGCGTGGCCAGGCGGCCCCGGAGCTCGACCCGCCGCATGTGCAGATAGTCGGCGTGGGAGATCGTCGCGTAGCCCGACCGCCGCAATGTCTCGATGTCCGC